>NZ_CP116619.1:5306608-5319108 GCF_030409055.1 Trichocoleus desertorum NBK24
GGTAGGTCGTCATGGCTTGATCTAATGCTTTTAGCCTGACCCTACCCCTTTCCTAGAGAATTTGCGATCTACTGATGCTGCATGAAGCTGGCGCAAAAGAATAGCTTAAAGCGATCGCCGTTCTCAAGCTTCTACGTTGTCAGCCTTTTGCATGGCTCAAATGCCCGATAGCGTAGGATAGAAGTAAAAATCTTCTCTGCTTTCTCGCGATCGCCCCGCCCTATGACTGCAACAACTCCTACTAAAACGATTCCTCCTTGGTTGCCTCGTCAGGCACTCCTAGCCAAAAGTTTCCATTGGATTAACTTGGTCAGTTTGTTTCTAATGCTAACCAGTGGGTTGCAAATTTATAATGCAAATCCTGTCTTTGGGGGCCGAGCAGGTTGGCAAATTCCGCCTATCTTTGCGCTAGGGGGATGGCTAGCCGGGGGACGGCACTGGCATTTTGCCGCAATGTGGTTATTCTCCTTAAATCTGCTGTGGTATGGCCTGTATGTTTTGATTTCGCGTCGGTGGCGACACCGATTTGTGGGCACAAACGACCTCAAAGCCTTACAACGCAGTCGTAACCCGCAACGTCGCATCTATGCTTGGCATCGGATTGCTTACACTGTCATCGTGCCAATTTTGCTGCTGGCGATCCTAACTGGGATTGGCATGTACAAACCTGCTCAGTTCCCGTGGATTGTGGATATGTTCGGCAGTTGGCAAGCCTTACGGATTGTGCATTTTAGCTCTGTGCCCATTGTGGTGCTGTTTGCGATCGCCCACTCTTGGCTGGGATTGAAAGCGGGTGGATCACGACTGCTTGAGTCTATGTTTTGGTAGAGAGTTTTCTAGCAACCTTGTTTTGGTAGATATGCAATGGGTTTAATTCGGGTTCCTCAGTCTCATCCTCAATCTCAGTTCAATCGGCGGCAATTTTTGCAAGTCTCTGGGCTGTCGAGCCTCAGTTTTCTATTGGGTGGTTGTGGTGGCCCGTTGTTTGAAGACATTGTGGGCAAAGTGTCTGAGCCTCTCAACCAACGAGTGGAAACGCTACTGTTTCAACCCCAAAAACTGGTTCCAGAATTTTCTTTAGAGGCGATCGAACCTGAAGCCTTGATTGTCAATTCTTTTCGGGGCAATCCGGTGATTGATCAAAGGGCTTTTCGCTTAATTATTGATGGGGAAGTGAATCAGCCTCTGAGCCTGAGTATGGCTGACATCCAGCAACTTCCCCTGACTTCGATGGTGATTCGTCATGTCTGTGTTGAGGGGTGGGCGGCGATCGTGCAGTGGGGGGGCGTGAGGCTACAGGAACTGGTAGCACTGGCACAGCCAAAGCCAGAGGTGAAATATGTTTATTTTCAGTCTGCGGATGGCTACTACGGCAGTTGGGATTTACCTTCGGCGCTGCATCCTCAAACCTTGATGGCTTACCAGAAAAATGGTGAACCTTTGCCTATAGAAAATGGAGCTCCGTTACGTTTAGCCTCTCCGGTGAAGCTGGGCTACAAACAAAGTAAATGGGTAACTCGTATTACCTTGATGAGCCAATTAGGGCGCGTCAAAGGTTACTGGGAAGATCAAGGTTATGAATGGTTTGCTGGGCTTTAATTTTTACGTTAATCCTGAGGCAAGTTTGCTTAAGGCTGCATTCCTAGAAACTGCCGAATAACGGTGACGATCGCCTCTTTATCTTGATGACTGGCATTGAAACCACAATGGAGAGGTAACACGCGATCGCCTCGCAATAACACCACACCTTGATAGATGGCGCTCGAATCATGATGCCAACTACTCAGTTGCAATTGCACATCCAAGATATCTCTTAAGACGAATTCAATTGTTTGGGTTTTAAGTAACTTGTGATGCTGAATTGTAAACAGACTCAACGTTTTATCAAACTGATAAGTGGTAGCCTGACCCGCAACCAGAAACAACAGCGCTCCACAGCCAAACCAAAACACCACGAATAAGGGAAACCACCACAGGTAGTTTAGCCAAGCATTGCTTGCACTCAGCCACAACAACAGAGCAGGCAGGGCGATCGCGATGCCCCCAGCTAAACCCCAAATTTGGGTGGGACGGTGGCGTAAAACTAGTTTTGTTGCAGTTTGTTCCACAGTTTTCATAGTTGCCGCTGAGTTGAACTTAGATGATTTAGTAGAGCCTCTATGAAAACTTTCCCTAGAAACCTCACCGAATTGTTAAATGCTGTTGTTTTTTGGCGGTGAAACTGGACAATTTCGGTGCAGACAGCCAATCTTCAGTAGGAGACCGTATCTGCAACTCAACAGCCTAGGGTGGGAAATACTGCATGAGCTTTTTCGACAAACTCAACGAAGCGATCGCTCGCAACCAAAGCTTGTTGTTTTTGGGCCTGGACCCGAACCCAGAAATGATGCCTGCTCATCCTGCCAACACTTCATCAGACGAGTTGATCGATCAGCTATGGGACTGGCTGCAATTCGCGATCGCTGAAACGGCTGATTTGGTTTGTGCGTATAAACCCACTCTAGGTTTCTATACGGCTTTGGGGGCTCCAGGTCTAGAACTGCTCCAGCGCACCTTGGCGGCTATCCCAGACAATATCCCAGTGATTTTAGATGCTAAACATGCAGACCTTAACACCAGCACTTTAATTGCTCGCGCTGTGTTTGAAGACTGGGAGGTGGACGCGATCACCCTCAACCCTTATGCAGGACAAGATCAAATCGCGCCATTTCTGATGTATCCCGGTAAAGCGGTCTTTGTGCTTTGCTGCACTTCTAACCCTGCTGCGATCGCGATTCAGGCTTACCCCAATGCTCAAGAACCCCTCTACGTCCAAGTTGTACAGGAAGCGAGAAGCTGGGGCACACCGGAACAAGTGGGTTTGGAAGTTGGCACCATTGCCCCAGAGGTTTTAAGAAAAATTCGCGCGATCGCCCCAGAACGCCTGATTCTAGCTCGGAGTATCTGGGCTGAAGATAGCGACCTAGCCGCCTTACTCGCCGCAGGCTTGAGCTTTGAGGGAGATGGACTATTGATTCCGGTGCCTCAAGATCTGGTCAGCAACAAGCACTTGGGTAGAGCTATTCAGTCATTGCGCGAAGAAGTGAATCAAATCCGAGTGGAGCTGGTAGGTCAAGCTTCTAACTGTGACTTATGGATACCCGATATTTGCCCCTTAGATCAGCACCCACATTTAGATTTGATCTTGCAACTCTACGATATTGGCTGCATCTTGTTTGGGGAGTTTGTGCAAGCGTCTGGTGCTACTTTTCCCTATTACATCGATCTCCGAAAAATCATTTCCAATCCTCAACTTTTCCACCAAGTTCTGACTGCTTATGCAGATATTCTGCAAGATCTGAGTTTCGATCGCATTGCTGGCATCCCTTACGGTTCTTTACCGACCGCCACTGGCCTGTCCCTCCGCCTCAATTACCCAATGATTTTTCCCCGCAAGGAAGTGAAAGCCCACGGAACTCGGCGCGTGATCGAAGGCAATTTTCACCCTGGAGAAACGGTAGTGGTTGTAGATGACATTTTAATCAGCGGCAAAAGCGCGATTGAGGGAGCTGAAAAGCTAAAATCTGCGGGCTTAAATGTAGAGGATATTGTGGTGTTTATCGACCATGAACAGGGGGTCAAAACCCGACTCCAAGACCAAGGCTACCGAGCACACTCAGTTTTAAGCGTCTCCGAAATCACCAATACGCTCTATCAAGCGGGACGGATCAGCAATGAGCAGTTTCAAGCTTTTGTAGAACATTAAGTTTGAGGCAGCGATCGCGTTAGGAAAGCAGTAAGTCAGGGTATTCTGGCCTTCAGAGAAATACGTTTTATGCTTAGGAATGCACGGCCGAAAAATTAGTTTGGGTTGTTTCAGAAAAGCTTTGCAGCAGTTCGGTATGCCCCTTTGCAACAACTCCATAAGCCTATGTCGAGCAAGTTTGAGCGACTGGTTACGGTGTGGCCCACAGTAAAGCTTCCCCAGTGTCCCCTACGGCAGCCTAAAAATCTGCCCCTGCGAGGACTGCTGGTTGTTCCGTTTGTCTTGCAACTTGCTATTACCGTGGGTTTGGTGGGCTACTGGTCGTTTCGCAATGGACAACAAGCCGTCAATGCACTAGTTGTTAATCTCCAGAACCAAGCAACTCAACAAATTAATCAACATCTTGACTGTTATCTAGCCAATGCTCGTCAGCTCAATGAACTGAACGCTACAGCCCTCAGTTCTGGCTTGATTGATGCCAAGGATCAAGATGGCTTAGGACGTTTCTTTTGGAAACAAGCCAAGCTGTATCCAGTTGGCTATCTCCTCTTTGGGGCTAAAACCGGAGAATATGTAGATGTAGGACGACCCCAAACCTATCCTCTAGAGCTGATTACCGAGCGGATGAGTACTAAGCGATATGGAGATAACCGTCTCTATATCTATGAACCAAATTCCCAAGGCGATCGCGGCAAGTTAGTTGAAGCTGGAAAACATTACCCGTTTCACAAAGAGCCTTGGTACACAGAGGTTATGCGGACGGGTAAACCGCAATGGACTTCCGTCTATACCTGGCAGAGTTGGGTAACTAATCCTTTAGCTATTGCCATTAGTAGCCCAGTTTATGACAAAAACAAAAAATTGATTGGAGCGATCGCGATTGAGCAACGCCTGTCTCAAATCAGCGACTTTCTGCGGCAACTCAAAATCAGTGCTTCTACAACTATCTTTATTGTGGAACGCGACGGACGGATGATTGCCAGTTCCAGCGCTACACAACCTTTTAAGGTGGTCAACGGCATTCCTACCCGCCTCAAAGCTTCAGACAGCAATGATGCTCTCATCCAGGCAACTGCCACCGCTTTAACGAAGCAGTTTGGCAGCTTAACTACCATCCACCATAGACAGCAATTGGGGTTCGTTCTACAAAACCAGCATCAGTTTGTCCAGATCACACCTTGGCAAGATGAGCTGGGTCTAGATTGGCTAGTGGTGGTAGTCATCCCAGAATCAGATTTTATGCGGCAGATCAATATCAACACTCGCTACACGATTTTGTTCTGCACAGTAGCTCTGATGGTTGCGATTCTGATCGGTGTTGTCACAGCTCAAAAAATTATTCAGCCGATTCTACAAATCAATAGGTCAGCTAAGGCGATCGCAGATGGCAATCTAGCCCAAACCGTTAATACTCAAGGAGTTCATGAGTTGGAGCTGCTCAGTCATTCCTTTAACCGCATGGCTGATCAATTGCAGCAATCTTTCACCGCTTTAGAAAACGCCAACTATGTGCTGGAACGGCGGGTCGAAGAACGCACTGCTGAACTGGAGAGAGCTAACCGAGAACTGCAACGCCTCTCTGAAGTCGATGGATTAACTCAAATTGCCAATCGCCGCTATTTCGATCAATACCTAGCGCAGGAGTGGCATCGCTTACAACGCGAACAGCAATCTTTATCGCTAATTCTCTGTGATGTTGATTTTTTTAAGAAATACAATGATTTTTATGGTCATCAAGGCGGAGATTGTTGTTTGCAACAAGTGGCCCAAGTGCTGCGACAAGCTGTAAAACGCCCATCTGACTTAGTGGCTCGCTATGGCGGTGAGGAATTTGCCGTTATTTTGCCGTTTACAGATTTCAAAGGAGCGATCGCAGTTGCCCGATCGATTCAGCACGGAATCTACCAATCCCAAGTTCCCCATGCTAATTCAGAAGTAAGTGATTTTCTCACCGTTAGCTTAGGCGTGACCAGTGTAGTGCCAACGAGTAGAGCGTCTCCAGAGCAGTTGGTCGCGACAGCAGACGCAGCCCTCTATGAAGCCAAGCGTCAGGGTCGCGATCGCTACATCTCCCGTTCTATTATCCAAACAAGTGTTTAAATCTCCCTCTTACTCCACCAAGGTAAACCTAGTTGCGGGGCTTTGTGTCCATCCGAAACCCGACTCAACCAGCTTGTATCTCTTCCCAGGAGCACTGAACTTCAAGCTCCGAGTGATGAGTCAGCATGGGAAATTCTCAGAATAAATCTAGAAAACGGCGATCGAGATATAGCTCATTTAAGCTGCAAAGCACTTCTCCTGACTTAGAGGAAGCCTGGTTGCTAACTCTTGCAGCGATCTTGGTGCTTGCTCAAAGTTGGATGTTCTTCGTCACCCCTCAGCTAGCAACCTTAACCTGTGATCGCCCAAGTTCTAACCCCAGTCTCGGCATTTGCAAGCTAATCCTGGCTGGTTTGTTAGGGAAAAAAGTTACTTCTTTTCCGCTGGCTCAACTAGAAGGCGCAGAAGTTAAGCACCATGGAAAATTAAGACAACAAATAGTTTTAGTTCTGCCAGACAATAAACTCTATTTTCCAATAGATCGCGGCTTTGGCTCTCCAGAAAACAAAGCTGCTCAAATCAATGCGTTTCTACAAGACTCAGATATTAAGTCTTTATCACTACGACAGGATAACCGTTGGCTCATCTACTCGGCGGGAGTCATGGTAACGGCATTGAGTAGTTACGTTATTTGGTTTCGCATCTTAGATCTACTTAAGCGTTTTTCACCTCGCTCTGATCTCTAAATGTATATCCGAGCTGCACAACTTGAAGATATCGAAACTCTGTTTGCAATCAGAACCAGCGTGAGCGAAAATCATCAATCTCGTGAGGAAATTGCGGCGCTAGGTATTACTCCAGAAACCGTGGCTGAAATGTTGCAAACTGATTGCGCTGCTTGGATTATGGAGATTGACAATCAACCCGTTGCTTTCTCCATCGCCAATGCCACAGAGAAAACTATTTTTGGGATGTTTGTCCTTCCCGCTTATGAAGGTCGAGGAGCGGGCCGTGCCTTGATGCAGCAGGCTGAAGTATGGCTGTGGTCGCAGGGAGCTAAAGAGATTTGGTTGCTGACAGGAAATGACCCAACCCTAAGAGCCTATGGCTTCTACCTCCACTTAGGTTGGGTGCCTACCAGTGTTCAGTCAGATGGCGAAATGAAATTTCTCAAACAGAGATAACCTGCGTTGCGATCGCTCCTCAACCCCTTTTCGGTTCACCTAAATGACCCACAGCAGCAATTCTTCCGGACGTAGTTTAGTTAACTATGAATGAAGGAGTGGTAGATGCACCCTGATTTCAGCCCCTGGCTTCGGCTAGGGGTTTTTTGTTGGCAAGCAAATTGGCTTCAGAAAAATTTGCCGCTCAGTTCTCTAAGAACAGCGTTCGATCGCTTTCAGTGGGCATACTAGAGACGTAAATTGATACAGGCTAGACGCTCCTTATGAAGCCCTTGAAGAGAGTTACCTCTGAATTGGTTGGTTTAGCGGCAGGCGATCGCGAACCCATCCACATCATTGGTCAAATCCAGCCTCATGGATTACTCTTGGCCTTACAAGAGCCAGACCTCACGATTACCCATCTCAGCGAGAACACTCAAGGGTATTTAGGTTTAGCTTCAAAGTCCTTACTGGGTCAGCCACTATCACACATCTTTACAGACGAAACAGTCGAGTCCATTACTGCGCTATTACAAAACGAGTCAGACACTTCTAGTCCCTTTGCTATCAGCCTAAAATCGCTACCCACTTCCGATTCTTCTAGCCCGCAAGAAGCAGCCTTTTTAGCCACAATGCATCGGAATGCGCAGGCGATCGTTCTGGAATTAGAACCCATGCCCTTAGTCAACCCGATTCAGTCGGGTGAGTTTTACAGTCAACTGACTAGGGCTTTGGTCAACATCAAACAAGCCTCAACCCTCACAGAGCTGTTCCAGAATGTAGCGAAAGAAGTTCGCAAGGTGATTCAGTTCGATCGAGTCATGATCTATCGTTTTGATACCGACCACAGCGGTCTTGTCGTAGCAGAGGAACTGAATTCCGAATTAGAGAGTTATTTAGGCTTGCGCTACCCTGCTGCCGACATTCCCTCTGTCGCCAGAGATTTATTTACCCGCAAGTGGCTACGAGTCATTCCCGATGTAAACTACCAACCTGTCAATTTAGTCGCTACTGAAACTACTAAGGCTCCTCTCGATCTCAGCCAATCGGGATTGCGTGGCGTCTCTCCCTGTCATCTGGAATATCTACGAAACATGGGAGTTTCTGCCTCCATGTCCATCCCTCTCATTGATCAAAATCGATTATGGGGATTAGTGGCTTGTCATCACTACAGCCCAAAGCTGGTGGGATACGAAACGCGGCGTGTATGCGAGTTACTAGGACAACTAGTCTCTGTCGAGTTAGTCTTGCAGCAAGAGCGAGAGCTACAAAACTATCGGGAGCAGATTAAACGCATTGAAGAAGGATTTAGGCAAGACCTGCTGAAGTATCCCAACCGCATTGATACTGTGCTTAAGCGGAACCAATCGGCTCTCTTAAATTTAGTTCAGGCGCAGGGAGTCGCGATCGCCCTAGGTAACCAGGCAATTTTGGTCGGTCAAACCCCTACCCATGAGCAAGTTCAAAACCTTCTGACTTGGTTACTCACAGACAAGAAACAGGAGGTATTTTACACCGATAGTTTGGTAGAAGAATATCCAGCAGCAGAATCCTACAAAGAGCAAGCTAGTGGCATCTTGGCAATTTCCATTATGGTGAGGCATACGTCTTACCACATCATCTGGTTTAGACCAGAGCAGAGCTATACCGTTAACTGGGCTGGAAATCCTAGTGATGCTTTATCAGTCAGAAATGAGGGAGTAGTTCGGCTCTCTCCTAGAGGGTCATTCGAGCTGTGGAAAGAGTTGGTGCAAGATCATTCCTTGCCCTGGGAGCCGCTGGAGATTGAAGCCGCTCAAGAATTAAGGCATAGTCTCCTAATTGCAGCTCTGGAGTCTTCCCAAACTGCTCTTCGAGAAGCTGCGGCCCAAGCAGAAAAGGCGAATCAAGCCAAAAGCGAGTTTCTCACCAACATGAGCCACGAAATTCGCACTCCCATGAACGCAATTTTGGGCTTTACTCAACTACTAGAAGGAACCTCCCTGGACGAACAGCAGCAAGAGTATATTCAATCTATTACTCATGGTGGTGAAAGCCTGCTAGCCATTATTAACGACATTCTTGATCTGTCTAAGTTGGAAGCTGGAGAACTCAAACTTAACTCCACCAAGTTTGCGCTGCGGACTGTCATTAGAGATCTAATTAATCTGTTTCAGCCACAGGCCGATGCTAAAGGCTTATCTCTGATTACTAGCATTGCGCCAGACATTCCTCAAGGGTTGGTCGGTCCAGTCGATCGTCTGCAACAAGTGCTGACTAACCTCATCCGTAACGCTATCAAGTTTACAGCTGCTGGGAAAGTAATTCTCAAAATTGAGTGCCGAGATCAGTCCGAGGAAGATGGCACAGTTACTCTGCATTTCAGTGTGCAAGATACAGGTATAGGGTTGGCTCCAGAAGATCAATCTAGAGTTTTTGAACCCTTTACTCAAGTTGAGACCTCAGCCACCCGGCAGTATGAAGGCACAGGGCTAGGACTCACTATCTGCCGAAAAATTGTGCGCTTGATGGGAGGAGAAATTGGAGTTGAAAGTGTTTTAGGCAAAGGGGCAACTTTTTGGTTCACTGCTACTTTAGAACCAGCGCCCCTGCAATCCCAAAACCTAGTGGCTCAAAGCTTGAACTATGTCAGCGCCTCTGCGACCCCTACTACAAGAATCTTAGTGGTAGAAGATACACCGCTGAATCAGTTGCTCACTATCAAAATGCTACAAAAATTAGGCTATCAACCCGATGCGGTCAGTAATGGACAAGAAGCCTTAGATCAACTTGCTACAAACTCTTATGACATCGTCCTCATGGACTGCCAAATGCCTATCCTAGACGGTTATGAGGCGACTCGGCAATTGCGCCAGCGAGAACACCAGCAACATCTCCCCATTGTTATTGGTGTGACTGCCTACGCCATGGTTGGCGACCAGGAAAAGTGTCTGGCAGCTGGTATGGATGATTACCTCAGTAAACCAATCAAACTGAAAGATTTAAGTGCCCTCTTAGATCGCTGGTCCCAGTAAAGCGGCTAGTCCGCTCCATGAGTTAGAAAGTGTTTATAAAAGCTTGTTAAGCAGTGCTTGATTTCCATCTCCGACGATTCTTTGTTAATCGCCGCAGCATCAAGCGAATCATCACCACATAAATCATGCCTTCGTGATTCTCGGGTAAGCGTTCGTAATCGCGAGTGAGGATACGAGCGTTCTCTAACCAGGTCCAAGTGCGCTCCACAATCCATCGCTTGGGTTCCACCTGAAAACCTTTGCTCTCCTCAGGACGTTGGCTAATTTCTAGCTCTACTTGCCGCTCCCCAAATACTCGCTAAATCAGGGTTGCTAATTCACCTCGATACCCTTTGTCTGCCAGAACTTTGGCAATCCTTTCATAGAGGTCCAACACCCACAAGAGCACCGCAGGGGCAGCTTTGACATCGGCTGTGTTGGCGGCAGTGAACATAGCATCCTAAGACGAGTCCTAGCACATCGACAACAATATGGCGCTTGCGTCCTTTCACCTGTTTGTTGCCATCCACGCCATGCTCTTCCCCTCTTTTTGTCCCAGTTTGACCGACTGGCTGTCAATGATGGCTAAACTCGGTTGAGCGTCACGTCCTTCCTGGAGACGCACTTGCTGCACGAGTGCTTGATTGACTTGCTCTCAAAGACCTAATCTCACCCATAAGCGATAGTAGCCATAGACGGTCTGCCACGCTGGAAAATCATGGGGCAAGTTACGCCATTTGGTGCCATTGCCCGCTCGGTAGAAGATGGCATTCAACACCTCCCGCAAGCTGACTTCTCGGAGTTTGCCCACGGGTTTTTGTGGCGGTAACAAGGGGGCTACCCTTTGCCATTCCTCATCTGGTAACGCACTTTCGTAAAGGACAGAGAAAAAAGCCTGATTCTGGAAGCTTTATCTGGCAAGTTCTCTAAAAATAGCGATTATTCTCCATCCTTTAGCAAATAGGACTACCCCTCATCTCTGAGGTCACTGTCATAGTAACGTTGGCTCATAGTTTCGCTCCTAGAGGCTCCAACTCCTTAGGTATCGCTCATTTTGTGGCCTGAATCCTCTCTACCTAACAACCTTTTACAAACACCTTCTTATGATGGGTCAGGAAAAGGATATTTCTCTATCTACCAATAAATTCAAAAAAGAGCAGGATTTGCGTCATGTAAATCCTGCTCTTTGTTATTAGTATTGCCCTGGCATCGAGCTATTGTCCCGTGGGGCTACCCCCAAAGTATCGTCGCCGCTGCAGCGTTTCACCTCTGAGTTCGGGATGGGTCAGTGTGGTTCCACCGCGCCATGAACACCAGGAATACTGCTTCAGATTCAAGTCCAAAACCTTGAAGGCTGCATAGTCCCTTGTCTTTTTTGACTTCTACCAATGTGTGATTCGAGGTCAAGCCCTCGGTCTGTTAGTATTGCTCGACTTCACATGTTGCCACGCTTCCATCTACAACCTATTAACGGGTGTTCTGCCCGTGACCTTACTGGATTAACTCCATGAGAGCACTCATCTTGAGGTGGGCTTCCCACTTAGATGCTTTCAGCGGTTATCCGCTCCGCACTTGGCTACCCAGCGTTTACCGTTGGCACGATAACTGGTACACCAGCGGTGCGTTCCTCCCGGTCCTCTCGTACTAAGGAGGATTCCTCTCAATGCTCTTGCGCCTGCACCGGATATGGACCGAACTGTCTCACGACGTTCTGAACCCAGCTCACGTACCGCTTTAATGGGCGAACAGCCCAACCCTTGGCACGTACTTCCGCACCAGGTTGCGATGAGCCGACATCGAGGTGCCAAACCTCCGCGTCGATGTGAACTCTTGGCGGAGATCAGCCTGTTATCCCTAGAGTAACTTTTATCCGTTGAGCGACGGCCCTTCCACTCAGTGCCGTCGGATCACTAAGGCCGACTTTCGTCCCTGCTCGACTTGTTTGTCTCGCAGTCAAGCTCTCTTCTGCCTTTACACTCTACGGCTGATTTCCAACCAGCCTGAGAGAACCTTTGCGCGCCTCCGTTACCTTTTAGGAGGCGACCGCCCCAGTCAAACTGCCCACCTGATACTGTTCCCTCGCCAGATAATGGCTTAGGGTTAGAATTCTAGCCTCACAAGAGTGGTATCTCACCGTTGACTCCGCGACTCCCACAAGAGCCGCCTCTTAGTCTCCCACCTATCCTGCGCATGCAAGGCCCGAACCCAATACCAGGCTACAGTAAAGCTTCATAGGGTCTTTCTGTCCGGGTGCAGGTAGTCCGTATCTTCACAGACACTCCTATTTCGCCGAGCCTCTCTCTGAGACAGCGCCCAAATCGTTACGCCTTTCGTGCGGGTCGGAACTTACCCGACAAGGAATTTCGCTACCTTAGGACCGTTATAGTTACGGCCGCCGTTCACCGGGGCTTCAGTCGCCAGCTTCAACTCCGAAGAGCCTGACCGACTTCCTTAACCTTCCGGCACTGGGCAGGCGTCAGCCCCCATACATCCTCTTGCGAGTTAGCGGAGACCTGTGTTTTTGGTAAACAGTCGCTTGGGCCTCTTCACTGCGACCAC
>NZ_CP116619.1:5324108-5458034 GCF_030409055.1 Trichocoleus desertorum NBK24
TCCGAGGATAAAGGCGTTGCTTACTCTGGCGGAGTACAAGTCGATGCGTCAGATAACTTGTTTGTTGGTGTGGGGTATAACTCGGTTCGAGGAGTAAACGGGCAAGTTGGACTTAGATTTTAGGCTAGCCCGATCGCGACCTAGTTGAAAGTATTGGGTAGTTTGGGCCATCGAGCCTGTTAGTCACGAGCGTGAGACTTTAGCTTCTGAGAGCAGGGCAAATGTAAACTGGCTTCTAACTCTGCACGCTTCACGAAATGATTGAAGTCACTAGCAGCCTTGGCCTTTTGTTCCAAGGGTACCCGGTCATACCACAACCAAAACAATGTTCTGGGGCTGATAGCGTCAGGTACATTAGCCATAGTCTCATCCTGCATCAACAATATTGGTAAGCGTGACGCAAAATGTTCGTTCTGACTATCGATAAGACACGGAGTTGAAGATATTGGAGGGATGTCAACCTCGTGTTTTTACCGATTGATCGATAGAGCTTAAAGTTCTCCGGTCAATTTTTATTGATGATGCTTATCGTGCAGCACGCGATCGATAAATTGCTGGATGCGTTCGTGGTGTGCCCCTTTCCAGTAGATCTGGTCACAAGCTGGACAAATGGAAAATTCCTCGTAGTGTTTCCGAGT
Source organism: Trichocoleus desertorum NBK24 (assembly GCF_030409055.1). Classification (GTDB taxonomy): domain Bacteria; phylum Cyanobacteriota; class Cyanobacteriia; order FACHB-46; family FACHB-46; genus Trichocoleus; species Trichocoleus desertorum_B. The sequence continues at coordinate 5,324,747 of NZ_CP116619.1, forward strand.
CTGAGACGGTAAGCGATCGCAAACGCTTTCTTTAGCAACAGGCTGAAGTGAACCATTACAACGCAGACAACGCTGTAGCGGGGTAATTTCACCAAATAGGTCAAAGTGTTGTAGCACTTCTAGCACCTGTGTTTCCGGGTTTGACTCACGGACACAGTAGCCGTAGGTAACGATGCTACGCTTCAGTACCCCTCGATCTCTAGTTAGTAAAATCCGCTTGGTTTGACTGGTGAGGTCAGCCAGCTCTTGATCTTGGTAATCATTTTGATAGAGAGCATCAAATCCGAGCAAGCGTAGGTAGGTAGCGAGTTTACCCAGATGAACATCGAGAATAAAACAAACGTAAGTTAAGGGTTGGGGTTGAACCTGAGAAAGTAAGCTAATGTCGAGGCTTCTGAACTTGGGATAGACACTGATGCGATCGCCATTTTGCACTAAATAAGAGAAGTCTACTGATTCTCCGTTGACCAGAATGAGAGCCACTTCTGGATGAGGTACGCCTAACGCTTCAATCGAATCCTTGATGGCAGCAGTCTCTTTTAAAACATGAACAAAATTAGCTTGCCTTTTGTGAAGAGGTAAGAAGTCGTTGAGTTCTGCATAAAACCGAAAGTAAGCTCGCTCCATTGCGATGGAATTACCTCTACTAGTGAGTAGTGGAATAAAAGGGGCTAAAACTCGGCCGATGGGATGAGTACTGACCCACTACTTCTTCCAAGGGAGCTTGGTTCCCATTTCTGTGTAAGCAGAAAAAACTAAGTACAACGCTAAAACACCAACACTAGCGAGAAAAATGATTAGATCGCTATTCATAGGCTTAGACCTCGAACTCACTCCTTGTTGATCATGGCAGAGTTGGGGTTCAGTCGTGAACTGCTCTACTCTACTGATGACTTTTAACAGAGCCTCAAACTAAAAGCAGCGATCAGAGCTAAAAATATTGCTGCGATCGCTGCTTTTAGTTGATTTGATAGAGAGCGATTAGAAGTTCATGAGTCCCAAATAAGAAGCCGAGGAAATGGCAATAATGGTTAGAACTCCAAAAATGATACTAAGACCGAATTGAAAAGCAGGTTTTTTTCCAGCGCTCATAATTGACACCACTTAAACTAATTTATTTAGTCATGGTGTCTGTGCCCTTGAAAAACTACATCCTGCTTCAGGACTAAGTAAGAAGGTACAAAAATTGGAGCAAATTGAGTGAGTTCACCGACTCAATTTTGGGTCGTTCCTCAAGAGGGATACTCAGAGGTGTTTAATTTTCCCTTTGGCAGAAGAGGAGAGATAGGGGCGATCGCTACACTAAGAAATTATTAATCGTCCCTTTACCCCTCCTGTAAATTGGTTTCGTATCATGAAATACCTAGGGCAAACTATTGAGCTAATGCAAAAAGATGGTGGTTGGGTGAGCATGTGGTACCACCATATTTGTACGATCCAAATTGGAACTTTTCCAACCGCTAATGCTGCTTGGGATGCTGCTATTGAGCTAATTCAACGAGATCTTGCAGTTCGAGCCTTGTTAGAAGTCATTGATGATTGGACTAGCGACAGCTTAATCAGTTGCCAAGAATACTCGTTTATGGAAGATTCACTCGTTCAGTTTGTTGTCTCGGTTTAACAAGCTGTCAATGTTGTACCGAATCATCTATCAAGTCTGAGCTAGCAACGATGCTTCGCCTCGGCGATATAACTCGCGAGCGTAATCTGTCCAAGTGCCTTGGCCCCAGTAACGGAAACAGCTAGTTTGTAACAGCAAGTTGTAAAGTAACGCTTCTTGATAGTCCGAGCGCTGCGTCACCGAACTATCTTGCTCTACTAGGCGATCGTATTTTTCGTGAAATAATGCACTGAGTTTTCTCATGGGGTCTAAAACGTTTTCGTATCCGTTGACCCAACTTAAGTGATTCGTCCATGAAGCCCCGTCCATGTGGAATTGGTGATCAGTCGCTTTAATCTCGGCGATCGCGTTTTCTACTGCTTCAGGTGTGGCCTTGTCTGGATCAACTCGTTGCCAAATTTTGTGCTGGCTGACAGCTTGGCAAATAGGATAGTCTTCGGGATTAGCACCTGCAGCTTCGATGAGTTCTAAGTATTCAGTTCCATTTAAGGCAACTACACCAGCTCTCCCTCCACCCTGTTCTCGTACCTCATGGCAGGCTTTAATGAAAGCTTGTGGGAACTCATTCATCATCACGCCGCCATTTTCTCCATCAGCAATTTGCGTGACGAGGGAAGGAACTGTGACATTGCCAATTTGTTGTTTGCTGCGTCCTTTAGCCTCATAATAAGGCTGCATTTGGCCCACTAGTTTGGTGTCCGAGCCTTGAGTTTTGATCAGGGCCGTAATGCTGATCGTTTCTCCATGACAATTTCGGGCGACCAAGCGATTAGGGATATATTTCTGATCGTGCTGTAGTCCAGAGCCATCTATGTTTTCGACCGAATGTTCTTGCACCATTAGCCAACGGTAGCCACATTCTTTGAGTGCTTTGATGTATTCATACAGCGTATCTGGGTGATTGGGTAAATGCATTTCTGGGGGTGAGAAGCCCTTCACCCGACGTAGAGCTTCGTAGCCAAAGATAGCTGCAAAGTGCTGTTGCCAAGCTTGAATGTGCAGCTTAATGTCTGGAATCGGAGTGGAGGGAATCACAGCATGACCCCACATGGTTCCTAGCCATTCTACATAGGGCTGATATTGAGGGTCACAAGCAAGGCGTTTCAGGTTATTCAAAACATCCTCGCGTCCGAGCTGGTGCAACCCCCACAACAAATTACCTGAATAATCGAGCATTATGCGTGGATTGCATCCCTCTGCAACGAGTTGAGGGATAAACTCTCCCATACGGCTGTAGCACCAAGTAAAAGGATCAGCATTATGGTTGTCTCCTTCCCCAGAATGCTCAAACATATATTGCAGGTTGCTGATCAGAGCACCATTTGCTCCTGCTGGAATCGTGGGCTGGTGCATATGCAAAGCACAAGCAAAGCCCGCTGTAATGTCTGATAGCTGAAGATTTGTCTGAGGTAAGAAAACAGGTTGATTGTGGTTCACCACTGTATTGATCTCTGCCTCCCAACCACAGATGTTGGGCAGACCTGATCTCATTTTTGTCAGGGTGGGGAGAGGGGAAGCCGAAATTTGTGTAGACACAGAACTTCCTTCATGCTGATTTTGCGATCGCTTTTAATTGTGACTCATTCCAGTCGCAATCGTCTTTTCGGGGTTGGTTTGTTCGTATAGTCTGCTGATGCAAAACCGATGTACAAAATCAACTCAAACTGGGAATTCTACATTTCATAGCCAATACTGGTAGTGTAATTAACACGCTCAGTTATTGATTTCACTAGTCATGCTAGGAGTCAGCCTTGGAACTCGTGCAATTAGCCAAGCAGGGTGACGGTAGGGCGATCGCAATCTTATTAAATCGAGCTTTTAAGAAACACGGAATTGCTGTCAAAGTAAATCTTAAGGGTAGTTGCTTGCAAGTGTTACTAGAGGCGACTCCAGCGCCAGCGCCATTAGCTGCCATGACCTTGATGCAGCAGGTGATGTTGCAGTTACAACCAGAATCCTTAGAGCGAGTGGAAGTATATAGTCGGGAAATAGGGGCAAAAAGCTTTAACTGGCAGCAAGAACTACGACTTCAGCAGCCTCAGCGCTTCCCTACAGAAAGCGGGGCTGTAACTGGGGCGAGGTCAGCTTTCCACCCTAAACGCAGTCAAATCTTTGCTAGCTTACCTGCTAAACCTCAAGCCCAAGCAGTGACGAATGAGGGCTGGGGAGCAGTTTTGACAGGGTTGGGATTAGCAGTGATCTTATTTATCCTCAGTCCCTTGAAGTTGTTGTTTCGGGGATTTTTGGTCATGGTGCATGAGGTAGGGCATGCTTTAACCCACTGGCTGTTTGGTCGTCCTGCTATTCCGATGGTTGATTTTGCTTTCGGCGGTGGCATTACCCTAAATTTTGAGCAATCCTGGCTGATTTTAGGGCTGATTTACTCAGCGATCGCCTATCTGATCTGGCTCTGTCGGGTTTACCCCCGGCTGCAAGGCGTTCTCGTTTTATTAAGTGGGCTGTATAGCTTTTGTTTGTTCACCAATTGGAATCTCATTTTGTCAACCTTTATGGGGCATGGCATGGAGATTTTAGCTATTTTTGTTTGTCTCTATTTATCAATTAGTGGTTACTTCTGTCGGATGGGTGGCGATCGCACCATTTATGCCATGCTGGGCTTCTTTACTTTGTTTAGTGATCTTCAATTCTCATGGCAACTACTCTACGATCTGGATTTTCAATCTTGGTACGATGAGGGCAAAGGTGGGGTGATCGATAGCGACTTGGTAATCCTAGCTGGTGACTACTTCAACACTGACCTCTCAACTATTGTCGGGTTTCTGTTGATGGGCTGCATCACAGCTCCTATTCTTGCCTTTTTGTTGTTTCGGTATGGGTCTTGGTTACATGTTGGCGTAAGCAAGCTGTTAGTTACGTGATCACTGAGCCATTAGACTCAGCAAACAAAAACCGATTCTGCCTTGCTTGGTTAGCTTTAGCTGTTAGAGCTTAGGTAGGGAAAACCTCACCTTGAGATAGTGCGGATGTGCAAAGATCAAAGAAGTGTTTATCCGAGTCACTAGCCAATGTCTGTGTATCCTTTACCGCTAGAAAACAGCATTGAAAAACTGCGTGAAGTCCGGGCTGCTTTGCTCCGCTTACACAAAGCTCTTTTAGAGTTTGAGCGGGTGAATTATGAGCAGTTTTTTGGTCGCATTCAGACTAAAGGTGAGTATTTTCAGCTCGTTGTCAACCATGACTGGTTTAGTTGGCTGCGTCCCATTTCTCAATTCATTGTGCAAATTGACGAAGCGTTGAGCGCAAAAGAACCCATTACGGTCGGTGCCGCGAATGAGTTGCTCAATCAAGCTCGCCAAATGCTGCGGCCTGCACAGGATGGAACTACGCTAGAAAAACGATACTACCGTGCGATTCAACAGGAGCCAGAGATCGCTTTACTGCACGCAGATGTATCGCAACTACTGGCAACGCAACCTCAGTCTAAGTAGTGTTTTGGTTTGGCAGGGGGCTGGCTGCGTACAGATTAGCTGTATACAATCGCTACCTACAATTGCTACCTACAAGAGAGCGTAGGGGATACATCCTTCCTAGATCTAAGAAGGGCGATCGCCTACGCTAGGTAGATCAATCAGGAAGCGTGTAAAAATAAGTTGAGCAATTAAGCAGCTTTTCTGGGGCTGATTTGATAGTTCCAATCTCCATGAAACCGTTTGCGCCGAATCGCAATCGCGTTAAACTCTTCATCCGTTACTTTAATGCCCGTTTTGTATCGCTTTTCATCGAGTTGAGCATGAACTTCTAAGCCTTGCTCTGTCGTAGTGCTTCCAATCAGGTTGATGATGACTTGCAAACTCGTTAAAGGTCTACCTCGCCAGTTTTGCGTGATATGGCAGAACAGTCGATGCTCAATCTTGTTCCATTTGCTCGTACCTGGTGGGAAATGGCACAGGTGAACCGTTAAACCCATCTCATCAGCGAACTCTTGGAGTTTCAACTTCCACAAGCGATTGCGGTAGCCATTGCTGCCCCCACAGTCTGCCGTGATTAATAAATGCTTACTACGCGGATAAAGCAGTTGCCCCATGTCTAACCACCAGTGACGAATGGACTCAACGGCAAATTCAGCCGTGTCATGGTCAATGCCGACGCTCACCCAACCCTGGTTCAAAGCCAAGTCATAGATGCCATAGGGAATTGCTTTGCCCAATGTCTTGTCAGCAAAGTCATGGACATTGACCTCCACAGGCTCTCCCTTTGGTTCCCACTCTCGCCCAGGATGATGGAAATTGCCCACCAGTTCCTTGTTCTTGGTATCGATTGAAATCACAGGGCGATGCAACTGTTGAAACTGCTCAACCGTGGTTGCGATGTGCTCAAACTGGGCATCACGGTCGGGATGATCTTTGCCTTCGCGAGTTTTGCGATTGCTTTGCAAGCTGTAGTCCATTGACTTGAGCAGGGTATAAACGGTCTTAGCGCTGACTTGATGTCCCTGTCTTTGAAGTTCCTGTGCTAATTTGTTCACACTTTTACAGGTCCATCGCAGTGCCGAAGTCGGGTCTCCTCGAGTCGTCGGTTCAACCAGGTCATCGAGACGCTTGATTAATGTCTCATCGCGCTCTTCGACTCGCTTACGTCCTCCTCCTGGTTTACGAATCGAACCTGTGACAATCGTTTCCTCAGTCGCTTCTAGAGTTCTTTGTCCCGATGTAATCGTATTGCGGCTCAGTCCTGTTGCCTTTGATAGTGCACTCACACCACCATGCCCCAAACTTCGTGCTTCAATTGCTGCCCAGATGCGTCGTGTTTGCTCATTCAAATAAGGAGCAAATGCCTCGTACTTGAAGCGAATTTGTTCAACAACATCCGCTGCGATCATGCTGCTCATAATAACCCTACAGTTCAAGCTTAGTTGCTCTGTTGAGGTAGGTCATGAAGTCAGGAAAAAGCTCAACTTATTTTTACAAGCTGCCTCAGTGTGACTTATCGACCAGATTTCTAAGTGACAAGAGTGATAGCTCCTGTATCGAGGTCATAGCGCCCTCCGACAATCTTTAACTTGCGCTCTAAAACCAGTTGCGCCAACACACTAGAATTTTGCTTTAACTGCTCTACTTGATATTGCACATTCGCCGTTACGGCCTGATCAATCTGCTGAGCGACATCAGCCGACTTAGTTTTGATGGTGGCGATCGCAGGTTTAATCGCTTTGACAAACGTACCAATATGGCCTGGAAGCGCTTCTCCTTGAATCGCCGCCGTCACAGCACCGCAGCGTTCGTGCCCGACTACCATAATCAGACGAGTCCCTAAGAGAGCCGCCGCATATTCCAGGCTGCCCAAGACTTCAGGCGTCACGACATTGCCAGCGACCCGCACATCAAATAAATCGCCAATGCCTTGATCAAAAATAATTTCTCCGGGCACTCGTGAGTCGGCACAAGTCAGTAAAGTTGCAAAAGGGTGCTGTGATGTTGCGACTGCCTGTAAATCTTTGGATGTTTCATGCGGGTACTGCCGTTTTTGCTGTACAAATCGCTGATTGCCATCCAATAGTTTTTGTAATGCAGCCTCTGGACTCACCGCATCAAAACTTTGAGTGCCAGGTGTTGGCTGATCGGCATAAGCAGGTTCAGCGTATTTAAAGCTAGCGGCGGTCGCTGCGACCAAGCCAACTCCGCCGACTCCAAATAACTTCAATAACTCTCTGCGACCCGTCCACTGACTCATTTGTTTCATTAGGTTCCTCACCTTCTCTCACTAACGACTCGTTCTGTTTGGCGATCGCTCTGCTATAAAATTGTTCTCCTATAGAGAAGACACACATTTCATCGAGCCAATCTCCATGACATCGGAAATAAAGCAAGATCCCCCAAACTTATTTAGAATGGGGCGCACAATTTCCACAACAGATTTAAGAATTTCAGGTGAGCAGAAGGCGATGACATAAGCGTTGTCTAGCATTGTCACGGCAGAATCATCAAACACGCTGCCTCGCACTCCTTTGCCTGCCACATTCCGAATTACCGTATAGCTAGAAACACCGCCTCGTTCTAAACCACTGATAATTTTGGCTAACTCTACAGAGTCCGAAAAAATTTCAATTTTCTTTACCACATGCATAATCTTATCTCCATAGCAAATCAATCCCGTACAGATACAAAGGAATGCCGAAGATGATGTTAAAGGGGAATGTCACAGCCAAAGCCGTAGAGATATACAAACTCGGATTAGCTTCTGGAACCGTTAACCTCATGGCGGCTGGCACAGCGATGTAGGAGGCACTGGCGCACAACACAGAAAACAAGAGGGCGTTTCCTGGAGGCATTCCAATCAGCTTGGCAATCAGCAGCCCAATTCCTGCATTGACTATTGGGATCAGTATGGCAAATGAGATCAGAAATGGGCCAGTTTTCTCCAAATCTTTAATTCTTTTAGCGGCGACTAAACCCATATCTAGCAAGAAGAAGGTAAGGACGCCATAAAACATATCTTGTGTAAAGGGAGATAGAACTTTCCAGCCATGCTCTCCTGTTAAAAAGCCAATAATGAGGCTACCAACTAGCAGAAAAACCGAACCATTCAGAAATGCTTCTCGCAAAACTTCAGGCCAGGAAAAATCACGCTCGTTTTGCTCTTGAGTAAAGAGATTGACCAAGATCAATCCCACAATAATCGCTGGAGACTCCATTAAGGCTAGGGCTGCGACCATGTAGCCATCGAAGTCAATGCCCAACTGTTGTAGGAAAGAGCTAGCTGTAATAAAGGTGACGGCACTAATTGAGCCATAAGTCGCAGCGATCGCGGCAGCATTATAGGCATCAAGCCTGATCTTCAGGATAAAGAACGTGTAGATAGGCACTAAGCACGCCATCACGATTGCTACCAGCATCGTCAGGAATACTTCCTGATTCAAGCCACTTTTGGCAAGCTCTACTCCTCCTTTAAAGCCGATAGCAAATAGCAAGTACAGTGAAAACAGCTTCGGAATCGGTGGAGGAATCTCCAAGTCTGATTTCACAAAAACCGCTGTCATCCCCAAAAAGAAAAACAGCACTGGTGGATTCAAGATGTTAGACATAATCAGGCTTACGTCCATATCCACCCCTCCACATTGCTTAAATAGCAATCTAATACAGTTTGCTTCATGCTAGGCCGTGAAATATTCAGTACTCAGTCATCAATAGTCTTGTAGATATACTGTATGGCGAGTCAGGAAAGTTACATTTCTATGTAATCTATCGCTACTTCTGCATGACACGTTAAAGCTCGATGGCCCCAGGTTTAAGCTACTTTTAGAGTCAAGATCATCTTACAAAAGTACATAACTTAGAGCGATCGCAGCTTTCTATTCCACCGCTACTGGGTCTACAACGATGCCCATAAACAAAATGGCTCCAGTCTGCTGATCTCGAATTGCACAGAAGAACGGGCGATCGATGGTTAAGGTTGGGGGTATTCCTCTTTCCATTTCAATGGCAGTTACAGCTGCTGCTTCCGCCCCTGCTTCGTTGACCTCAAAAAAAGTTTTGTGAGTAATTTGGCTAATAGCTGCACTACCAGAGCAAAGTTGTGAAAAATTAGCTGTTTGCTCAAATGCTTGCTTCATGCCCAAGTTTATGAGTGCTTGCTTCAGTTCGGGTTTGGCTTCATACGTTAGTTGAAATTTAGGTATCACAAGGTTGATCAGACGTTGGGGCATGGACTTTGACGGAAACTGACTGAGCCATTTGGCAGCAGTTCCTAACCCCAAGCTTTGATAAAAACTATTCACATCAGCTAGAGACGGAGGCAAAAAGACATCAAGACTGAGGCGTTTATCTCCAAATGGCACGCTGACGGCTGCAAAATCTTTACCTTGATAACAGCAGTATTCATTCAGTTGCCTCATCATTAAAACTTGCTTCTCGCTGCCATCTAGAAGCGTGAATAGGGCTGGTTCGGTCTGGTCTGGATCAAAACAATCAGTCCAAGCACCTTTGAAGTAGATGGCGTTGAGCAGAACTAGAATTGTAGCTGGGCTAAGTCGCTGCACAATTTGCTGAATCTTGCCACAGGTTTTATCACTCGCCCATTGATTAATGGTTGCTGCTGCATCAGGGCTACTAAAGTCTAGGTGACTAACTTCTGCTTGATAGAACTCTTGCACTCGCTGCAAAAAGTCAGCTCGAAATTGCAAATTTGGTTTGGCCCAGAGCGAGTTAGCGATCGCCACTTGCACATCAGTTAATTTTTCTAGCAGCTTAATCAACTGAGCATTAGCTTGATTCACCTCCTGCACACTCATGTTTTGAATGCCCAACGCGATCGCCATTTCTGCTTGGGTTTGACCCACAGCCCCGTTGTAGAGCATAGAAAGCGCGATCGAAATGCTGAGGGGAGAAATAAAAATATTTTGGTTCGGCTGTTGCTTGATTAATTCCGCAAAAAGCTTGAAACCGAATCGATTACTGGCTGCGATCAATTGATCAGTCGCGGTTTTCATAGAATCTAGTCATTGAAGAAATACTGACGCGATCGCTTACCTCTACCACAATTGCCTTCTAGACAAGCTATGAGTGGATAGAGCCATCGGGCATAATAGTCCCCGATAAATTAGCTCCAGTTAGCTTAATCATCAAGCGATTGTTCATCCCAACACGGGCACCACTGAGGTCGGCACCGCTCAGGTTAGCGCCACTAAAATCGGCTCCAATTAAATTGGCTTCTCTCAGGTCGGCGTAGCTCAGATTGGCCTGTAGCAAGTTGGCGCGGTACAGGTTGGCGCGGTACAGGTTGGCGCGATTGAGATTGACGTTATGGAGAAAAGCATCGCTGAGATTGGCATGACTCAGATTGGCGTTGCTTAAGTTGCGATTGGCGTAGTCTTTTTCTTTGAGATCTGCACCTTGGAAGTCGCTGCCGCTCAGGTCAGGCCCTTGGTATTGGGGAACCTGAGGCGTTTGATATTTGGGAACTTGAGGTGTGGGTGTTTGGGTTGGGTAGGCAGGATAGTCAGCCGCTTGGGGCTGAGACGGGGGAGATTTAGGTTCTGGTGAGGGAGAAGTTTGGGTCTGGTAAACCGCGTAGTAGGACGATTGCAAGTAAGGGTGCAGAGGGTAAGCAGCAGGCTTAGGGGGCTGAGCAGCAGCGGGTTTAGGGGGTTGAGGAGCAGTAGGGGGTTGGTAAGCGGCTCTGGGGGGGTGATAAGTAGCCTTAGGGGGAGTAGCTTTTGGCGGTGGGGGTGGGGCAGGTGGTGGAGTGGGAGGAGTGCTTTTGCTAGCGCTACTTTTGCTGGTGGTACTTTTGCTAGTGGTTTGGCTGCGTTTGGCTCCGATTTTGGCGTGGCAAGACCGTAGCAGGTCTCGCGCCTCATTAATTTCTTTCAGTTTTTCGTGGGCTTCGTGCTGCCGTTCAGAGTCATCTTGAGGCACGCGATCGGGATGCCACAATCTAGCCAAGTCTTTGTAAGCTTGGTTGATTTCATCTAGAGATGCGCCTGGTTTTAATCCCAGAACCCTATAACATCGATTGAGCTCGTTGATCCGTACCATCCACTACCTCAGGCGACCAATTGTGCTGCCTACCCAAATGGGCGTTGATCTTCAGACTGTAGCAGGCTGCACGATTTTGTCTGTCCATTCTATCGCGGAGGAATTCCCCACTCGCTGCCTTAGAGAGGGTGATTTAACAATGTGGGGCGTTTAGGTAGCCCCCGTTACTCAAGGCAACCAGAAGTTAGGCAGGAGAGTTTGCCCCCAATTTCGGAGAGATTGATTCAGCGATCGCATGGTTTGAATATGCGGTTCATCTGGCTCCACGGCCAGAATTGGGGCAGGGGTGCCTCGTCCCAGTTGGGCGATCGCTAAGTTGGCGGCTTCTAAACCCGTCACATACGCTTTCTCCTGAGACCAAGAGCCGTGGCGCGTTACAACCCAATCACCGCTCATAAATAGGTTGCTAATGCTGGTTTCTGCTGGCAACAAATAGCGGTAGCTGCCAGGGGCAAAATGAGTGACTGCTTTAGGGAGCCGTACCACACCACTATCAATCACTTTGGCTTCGTGGAAGGCAGGAATACAGGTGGCTAGGTCTCGTTGCACCAACGGCACAATTTCCGTGTCACTTAAGGGCAAGAATTGGTTGGCATGGTAGAAATCTGCTTCCACCACGGTTCCGGGTGCGTCTCGGAATTCGTCATGGAGGGCATTCAGGTCAAAGAACGTCCAACCTGTAGTGGCTTGGAAACCAAAGCAAGCGTTGGAAGGTCGAGGGATCTCAATTTTGCGATCGAACCATAGGCGCGTTGCCATGACATCAATGGCACTCAGGTTCATCAAGTCGCGGAACTCACGGCGATCGCGGAGTGTGGGGCTACCACTGACAATTTTCTGCATCCCTGTCACCCCTACGGCAAAGATCACCGCATCGGCATCAAAGACTTCATCGCCGCAAACTACGCCTGTGGCTTGGCCCCGACTATCTAGGCGCACATCGCTAACTCGGCGCTGGGTCAAGACTTTGCCGCCTGCTTGCTCAATCCGCTCTACCCAAGGTCGGAAAATCATTTCACCCACGGTGCCCCGACACCAAACCACATCAAAATCGGGCTGATGGGCCAGGATGAAGTAGTAGAGCATGCCCAAGGCTGCTGCTGCCGAGCATTGTTCTCCTGGGGCAAATAGACCTACCAAGAGCATCGGTTCAAAGGATTCGCGGTAGAGCCGAGCGGAAACCCCAAAATCTTTGAATAGTTCGCGGGCTGTTACAGAGTCGTAGCGTCGCCATGCGGCATCGGAGTTATCAAAATCTATCAGTGCATAGAGTAACGGTAGGGCAGAGAGGCGATCGCGCAGAGGGAGCCGTTTGAACTGGGTATAGAGAAACGTGCCGAGCGGTGTAGGCAAACGCGGCAGGTCTTGGAAGATGGGAGACTCCACCTCCAGCCCCACGGGGGAATATTGGGAAGACCGAGTCCAAGGCGTAAAAGGTTTCAGTCCCAGTTGGTCTACTAGAGAAAAAATATTGCGGTAGGGATACCAAAATCCATGAATCCCCGCTTCGATGGAGCGACCCCCCGGTGTTTTCCAGCCTGCCACCAAGCCGCCGGGATGAGCGCCTGCCTCTAGGAGCGTCACGTCATAGCCCTGCTTTGCCAGATGATAAGTTGCACCGAGGCCAGCCCAACCTGCCCCTACAACCACAACTTTTGGTACATCTTGGGGCGATCGCCTGTCCGTCACCATTACCTTTCCTCTGCTTCTATATCCTTCGTTCAGGATGCCATTTTTTCGCGGGGGCTGCGCTCAATCTGGTGGGTTAAGCAATCTTTTCTAATTTATGACTGAAAGTTTGGTTAGCAAGGCGATCGCCCCAAACTATGAAACTATTGGGTGCAAAATCTCAATCAGTTCAGGCTTCTTCATCTTGCTATAACCAGCAATTTGGTGCTCCTTAGCAAGCTCTTTCAGCTTTGTGACTGTTAATTTGTCCAAGTCTATCCGGTGATCTGTGGGAGGCTTAACAACTTTGGGTTGTGGAGTTAAGTAAAAAACTTCTTTCAAGGCATTCAGTTTTTTGCCTTTGGTAATACCACATTTCAGACTGGCAATTGGATCTAGGGACTTCCAGTTTTGGCGAGGTGCTTCTTCGATTCGGTTTGTAGCGATCGCGATTTTTACTCCTTTAAGAGCGCTTCCAGGCTGTTCAATTGCATATTGCAATGCTGCCATAATGTCTTCTCTAGAGGCTGTGGAAAGATTGAGCTTAGGAACCACTTCACCTGCTAATACCTTGGTGACTTCGGCAGTCTCATCACTAGAATCAGCGACTACACACCAAACTTGCTTTAAACCTGCCGCCTCTGCAACTGCGTAAACAAACGAGTTGCCAACTACTTGATATTGGTCTTTGCCTGTTTCCTTGACAACAATTGGCACCCAATTTCGTCCACCCTTTTGGTTTAATAAATTGGCAGCAGCATTAATTAAAAATTCAGGAGCATCCGTAGCTTCACCTGGCTGAATTGAATCCAGGTATAAATATATGAGATTCCCAACATCACTTAGACTACTCATTGTACAAAATACTCCTTGGCTAAAGCTAAGTAATAGTCACGAGCTGACTTATCACGATAAGTAGCAGGTATACGAGAAAAAGCTGCACTAGCGATATTGGCATACCCAGGCAATTCAAAAATATGACAGTCTCTTCTGGCAGCGGTATAACGTGGGTAGAAGTAAGGAAGTAAGTCAAATCCTTCTCTTTTGACCTTCAAAATAATACTGTTGATTTCTTTTTGAGCGGCCTCAAGTTTCGCTGAGGTAATCTTTTCGCCATTAAAGAAAATGGGTAGAGCAATAGGCCCTCCATCTTCCCTATGGCTCTGAACTTCAGGAATAAACTTCTTGATAGCGATCGCTGCATTCTCTAAAGAGAAAAGATTGTTATGTTTTGTTGGAATCAAAACAACATCAGCAGCATATAAAGCGCTTTTGCTAAAAAGTTGCCAGTTAGGAGGAGAATCAATCAAAATATAATCATATTCAGTTCTTAACTCCTCTAACTTACGGCTCAGCAAACTGAAACTCTTCGGATACTGCTGTAATCTTCTAATATTACTGGCATCTTGATAGCTTTCCAAATCATATGCCAATGTTCGATCTGCTGGAAGGACATCAAACTCAAACTTCTGGCCTGCCTTGGCAGAAACAGAGTGAGATTTCATAGCTGGTTTGATGCTCAAATCTCTATCCGTTAGAGATTCATATACATCTCCCTCGCTCAATGAAATTCCTAAAGAGTTTGTTAAATCCTGCTGATTAGGGTCAAAGTCTACAGCCAAAACCTTTTTTCCTAGGAGAGTTAGGATGGCTGCAAGATTGACTGTTGTTGTCGTCTTACCAACTCCGCCTTTGTTATTGTAAATAGCAACGATTAAAGCTTTTTTAGGTTCTTCTATTTTTTGTCTAATCTCAGCTATAATCCCATCTATATTTCCAGCTTCAACTTTGATGCAGGGTGTAGCTGGATGAACAGCTTTTCCATGTTTTTTAAACAACTGGATATGAGACGAATTAAAAATCATTCCCCACTGAGCTGTTTTGCAATTAGCCCCTAACAAAGATCTCTTAATTTGAGCAACAGTGCTCCTATAGGTTGCTGAATCCGGGCTTAGATTGCAGTTACGGCCTTTCCACTCAATCAAAAGATAGGGATTAGCTTTGGTCATCAGAAAAATATCATCATTAGTATTTTTCCGAAGTGCATGATCCACAAATCCAGAACCAGTGTTGTACTGCGGAAAAATTTCATTATGCTCAAATCCCAGAGCTTGATGAAAATATGGAGAGAACAGACTCACCACTGAGGCTTCTTTCGCATCATCTGGAAGGCTTTGTAAAGCCTCTTGCAGTTTTGTGGATGACATAAGCATGGATAAAATTGCTAACCTCGGCTCCTTTCACCCCCTAGAGTACCCTCGTAATTTTTCTTTTAACCTTAGTCAGAGTTTTTGTTGTTCAAGTTTTTATAGTTTGAAGAGTTACAGCAAGCTTTCATGAGCAAAGCTATCATTTGTTGAAATAAAGTAATATTTGATACTCCGTATTGCATCGCTTTGAGCATTGCGATCGCTTTTTTTACATCCTCCATCCAGGTAGGATTTTGTAAATTTGAGATTGAGAAGGCAAGATTAAATTGATGCATCACAACTGGATTTTGTGACAGCAATCTTGTTGAAAACACCAGTCATCCCCGAAAAAGAACTGTACCTTGTTGATTCCATAGATGGAGTACAGTTCAAACGGATAAGTTATGAAATTGAGATTGATTTCAGCAATGGCAGGTGGTCTGATGTTGTCTCTGTGTTTGGCGTTGCCAGCACTGGCACAAACAGAAATGGGAACACTGCGAGGCAACCCAGGAAGCCAAATCAACGTGCGATCGCAACCCTCTACCAATGCACCTGCGCCTAGCTATGGCATACCAGGCGATCGCGTCCAAATTTTGAGTTCAACTCGCGGTGGAGATGGCTACACCTGGCACTATGTAGAGTTCTCGCAATCTAGAGCTAGAGGATGGGTACGGGGTGATTTGCTGAGGCTCGACAGTGGCAACGGCAATCCTGCTCAGCGAGTTTCTTTTGCACCAGGAACTTCTGCTGCCACCGTCAACGGCAGTGTTCGAGGATATGAAACGCGAGACTATCTCTTGAATGCGCGAGCAGGTCAGCGGATGACCGTTGATCTACGCAGCAATAGCACCTTTATGCAGGTTGCCGTACTCAGCCCCCAAGGAGAAACCCTGTATGTGGGGACGAACTGGACAGGGAGTTTGCCCAGCAGTGGGGATTATTTGCTACGGGTGGGGCTAGTGCGGGCAGAAGCGAGACGCGATGGTGCAGGTGGATTTAAGCTAACCGTTGGTGTTAGATAAAGATCTGTAGCTTTGCTTGCTCATCTTTGGATTAGGCGTTGAGCCTTGACTCCTGCGGGCTCTAAAGTTTGGAGCAAAACTGCCTTAATTAGGAATTCTAGGAGCTGGTAAATCTTGACCAAACTGGTGCAACGTTACTTTTTGAGCTTGGCCTTGCTTACCCACCTCAAACGTTAACTGAGCATCCACGATCTTCCAGAAAAAGTACGTAGGAGAAGTAGGGTAAATGGCGTATTTCTCCTGTCCGGTGAGCTGAGCAAAGAGCTGCCCTGACTCTGTCGTAATTGTCAAAACCACCTCAGGTGTTAGCTGATAATCCCCCACATAAGCTGGATAAACCGCTGGATCGATCGCAACCTCTTGATATACCTTCGGCAATTGGTAAGGCTCCCCAAACGCGATCGCCGCTAAACCCACAGCGATCTCTGCCACTGCTGCATTGCTCAGATTCGCTAGCACAATTATCGTGACTTGGTCATCGGGATACCGGGAAAGAATCGTGCGGAACCCATCAATGCCCCCACCATGACTGATATGTTTATGACCCAACTGCTCAGCCACAACCCAGCCGTATCCGTAATAAACTTTGGCCTCCTCCGACTCAACCACTGGCACTGTAGGCGCAAACATCTCAGTCTTAGCGCGATCGCTCAACACCGCTTCCGTATAGAGTGCCTGATCCCATTTATAAAGATCTTCTACCGTTGAGTATAGACCTCCCGCTCCCGTCGGCACCGACATATCAATAAATTCAGCATGCCTATAGCCTGTATCCGTCAGGTCGTAGCCAGAAGCTCGATGTGGCAATATCTCTCGATGGCTGTCATAACCTGATCCCATCATCCCCAACGGCTCAAACAGATGCGCTCGCAAGTACTCTGCGTAGGGTTGCTCCGAAACCGTCTCGAGAATGTGAGTCAACAACGCATAGCCAGAATTGCTGTAGCGATGCTGATTGCCAGGTTCAAACTCCAACAGTCTGTCCTTGAACCAATCCACAACTTCTGCCACAGACATAGCTAGACGCTTTTTTGCCTCATAGTCCGGAAAACTGGTGTAGCTAGGAATACCACTGGTGTGATTCAAGAGTTGATGAATAGTAAGGCGATCGCCATTCGGGTAGCCAGGGAGATACGTGGCGATTGGTGCCTGTACATCCAGCAAACCTTGGGCTTGCAGTTGTAGGATGGCAGCGGCGGTAAATTGCTTCGTTACCGAAGCCAAACGAAACTTGGTCTGCGTTGTGTTGGGTACGCTATGCTCCAAGTTAGCCATGCCATATCCCTGGCTAAACAGAACTTCGCCTCTCCGCCCCACCAAAACCGCTCCCATAAATCGCTCGGTAGCAAAGTGAGCCTCTAGATAAGTGGCGATCGCTGCTGACAAAACTGTTGTGTCTGTCTGATCCGCGTGAGCTGCCATGTCTGCTTCTCCAAACCTAGCCGTATTCTAGTATTCCATCACCTCATCTATATTCTGCAAAGCTTGATGTGATACAGGGGTTCCAGTTCAGACTAGCAACCAGATATTAGTGAGTCAGTGAGGTTGGATTGATTTGACGCAAATTTCAGCCTAGATAAGGGTGAGAAGCAGTAATTCATGCCAGCGCTGCGCTGTCCATTATCGGGTGTAAACCACTCGTGAATCTAAACCTCGCGATCGCAAAAACCAAGCCAAACTCTCTGCCCCAGCGCGAGTCGGAAAAGAACCCGCATGAACGTAAGGCCCTAGGCGAGAGCGAGTAATAAAAGCATCGGGGACACATTGCCGCACCGCATCTAACGTACCTCGGCTTTGGGAAGGTACTGCGACTATATAAGGATACTCGTTGCGTTGCCCCAGTACGATTACATCGTCTTGCTGAGTTGTATTAAAGCCAGTCACAATGGGTTGACAAGGCAAATAAGAAATGGATTGAGCTTGGGCTAAGGAAAGACAGCAGTTCCAAGCAATCCAACTGCCAACGCTTAGGGTTAGAAATCGATTCATCACGAACTCACGTTGCTTAAGGATGATTGGTTTAATCGTTTATCGAATAAAAATTTGTAAACTTAGAGAATATCGCTTTGCCGAGCTTAGTTGATTACTCTGAAATTACCATCCCGCTTGAGTCTGAGAGCTAAACTTTTGCAAAATCTTCTAGGAGAGCCATTAAAGTATTAGTGAACTAGGTTTTTGTCACCCGCGATCGCTCAGAGCTACCCAATCACCCTGTACTATACGTAAGGAACTCATCGCCTTACATCGTCTCCCTATGTCTGTCACCTCGGCTGCTGACTCCAGCTTATTAACCGCTGACTCGCCACTGTGGCCTCAATTGCTTCAACAACTGCTAGACCGTCAATCTCTAGCCGCAGAGGAGGCTGCAACGCTGATGCGTGGCTGGTTGAGCGAGACAATTCCACCCGTTTTGTCAGGCGCGATTTTGGCGGCGATTCAGGCCAAAGGGGTGTCTGCAACGGAACTGGCAGGGATGGCTCAGGTATTGCAATCCCAGTCTGCGGCGAGTGGCATGACTTTGCCAAAATTTTCAACTCCCTTAATTGACACCTGCGGTACGGGGGGAGATGGCGCTTCTACTTTCAATATCTCGACAGCGGTGGCATTTGTCGCGGCGGCAGCAGGGGTGTCTGTCGCCAAGCATGGCAACCGTTCTGCTTCTAGCAAAGTTGGTTCTGCGGATGTTTTGGAAGCCTTAGGCGTTAACCTCAGTGCGAGTCCAAACCAAGTGCAAGCCGCCTTGCAAACGGTGGGAATTACCTTTTTGTTTGCTGTGGGCTGGCATCCAGCGCTGAAAGGAGTGGCTCCACTGCGTAGAACCCTGAAAATCCGCACCATTTTTAACTTGTTGGGGCCTTTGGTGAATCCCCTCAGACCCACCGGACAAGTCATTGGCGTGTGCGATCCTCATTTGGTAGATGCGATCGCTGAAGCTTTAAACCAACTCGGCATCCAGCGGGCGATCGTCCTACATGGACGAGAAAGGTTAGATGAAGCGGGCTTGGCAGATGTGACAGATTTGGCGGTACTGACCAACAAAACAGTGCAGCGAGTGACACTGAATCCCCAAGATTTAGGGCTAGAGTTTGCCCCAACTAGTGCGTTGCAAGGCGGAGATTTAGCAGAAAACGCTGCAATTCTGAAAGCAGTGCTGCAAGGGAAAGGTACAACCGCTCAACGGAATGCTGTGGCCTTGAATGCGGCTTTGGCTTTGCAAGTGGGAGAGCAACTACCTGAAACGGCTAACCCGCTGGAAGCTTATGCCAAGGGAATCGCGATCGCCCAGGACATCCTCCAAAGCGGAGCAGCTTGGGCCAAATTGGAACAGTTAGTAGAGTTTTTGCAATAACCGTCTCCACCCAGTAAACTTCGCAGTACGCTAGAAATCAACAGCTAATGCTGGAAGGTCGTAGTGGATTGCCACTTGGATTGCCACTTGGATTGCCACTACAGAAGCGAGATCTTTAACTGGGTGAGAGCGATCGCTATGAATACTGAAGAACTGAAGCAGCGCTATCAATCTGGAGAACGTAATTTTAGCCAGACTCACTTAAACCAAACCAACCTGCAACGGCTGAAATTAGGGGCAGTAGACCTCAGCCGCGCCAGTTTGGTTAAGAGCAACTTGCAGAAAGTGAACTTAGAAGATGCCAACCTCGATGGAGTCAATCTGTACCGGGCTAATTTAAGCAAGTCTCGTTTGCAACGTGTTAACCTCAACAAGGCGATTTTGGGAGAGGCCAATCTGAGCGAAGCCAATCTCTACCGCGCTAGTTTGATTCAAGCGGATCTATGTGCTGCCAACCTAAGCAAAGCGGTGTTAAATCACGCTCAACTGAGTGGTGCTGACCTGAGAAAAGCCAATTTGAGCCACGCTCGTTTATGTTGGGCCAACCTACGCAAGGTGAATTTGCACCAAGCTCAGCTAGAGGGCGCAGACTTGAGTGACGCTAAGTTCTGTAACACCATCATGCCAGATGGCAGTCTCAGGAATGATGATTGCTAGTATTACACCCCGTTAGACTGGTGGGGTTGCGCTGAGCCAAAAGACTGAGCCAGAAGACTGAGCCAGGAGGCTAGGTCAGCATCTATTTTTACCCTGTCCAAATCTAAATTTTGATTTCACTGCGAAAGTTACCATGACAGATTTCAACGACTGTTTAAACCACCGCATTGCCCAAGTCGCGATTGGCGAGTTTCACTCGGGCACCTTTGCTGAAGCGAAACGCCTCTATGACGAAGCAGTTGCCACCTACGGCGAAGGGTTTAAAGAAGCTTACTTGCTCCAAGAACAAGGAACCGACAAAGGGATCTCGGTGATTCTTTGGGATAGCGAAGACAGCATGAAAGCCAACGTCAACGATGCTTATAAATCGATCCTGAAAAAACTGCTACCCCTATTTGTCAGTCCCCCCAGCTTGAGAACCTATGAGGTAGTCAGTGAAGTGCGGGCTTCTGAGGGTGAAGCATCTAGACCTGAAGCATCCAGAGCTGAAGCATCCAAAGTATGAGCGTGAGTGGCATCAGCGATCGCTCTTTGCTACAGAAAGCTCTCATCAGACGAGCGATCGCGTTGTTGCTCACGACTTGCTTGGGGTTGTTGCTCACTTGTATGGGGCCAATGACTCCCGCTGTCCTTGCGGACGTGGCAAGTGTCTACCAGCAGCGCGATCGCCATAACTCTGACGGAATCGGCAAAATCTACATGGGCCGAGAGATTGCTCAGGTGATGGGCCATCAGGGAGCGGCTTGGCTAGAGCGATCGAGTCGGAGTTGGCAAGAGCAACCGCAACGAGTTGTAGAAGCACTAGATCTCCAACCGTCGGATGTGGTGGCGGATATTGGAGCAGGCACAGGTTACTTTAGTTTTCGGCTTAGTCCCTTGGTACCAGATGGAAAAGTGTTGGCGGTCGATGTCCAGCCAGAGATGATTGACATCCTCAATTTTCTCAAGCAAGAAAACCAAGCAACCAATGTCGAACCCGTTCTTGGCACCGTGCAAGATCCGCATCTCCCTGCTGCGAGTGTAGATCTCGCTTTAATGGTGGATGCTTATCATGAATTTGAGTATCCCCAAGAGATGATGACAGCCCTGGTGCGATCGCTCAAACCTGGAGGCAGAGTTGTTCTAGTAGAGTACCGGGGTGAAAATCCCCTAATTCTGATTAAAGGTCTCCACAAAATGACCCAGCGCCAAGTCAAAAAAGAGATGCAAGCGGTGGGCTTAGTTTGGCAAGAAACCAAGAACTTGTTACCGCAACAACATCTAATGATTTTTCGCAAAGTTGCCTAACCAGCGATCGCCGTTTCTCTAAACGCTGCTTAAGCTGAGGCAGGAGGAATCACAGTGGCTTGGTTGGTAGCGCTGTTCCACACAATCCAACCACAAGTACCCTCTGTTTCGGGTTCGCTCTGGCTGACTTTAAAGTAGAGCTTGTCACCTGTACGAGGTTCGATCGCGAAGTCAGCGTTTTGAGCGTATACGACCTTGAAGCCCCGATCTCTAAGGCAGTAAGTGGCCCAAGCTTTCAGTGAGTGTTTGGCTGGCTCAAAGGGAATGGGAGGATTTTGAAAAACAGTTTCAATCGTAGCGATCAGTGACACGGGACTCGATCCTTTAGAAATACAACTCTAAACGGCAAAACTAACCAGGTGAAACACTAGTATTTCTTTAGTATCTCCGAGGATGGCTCCGGAAATGAATCCATTGGGTTCTGAGTTGGGAATACTGCCAGTATTTAGGGCAAGTATTTACGGCGGTAGCGGACCCATCCATTTGGAGAGTCAGAGAGTGTGAAGAAGCCCATAGGAAAATTCATTCACCAGTTCAGGCAATGGTTGCCGACCCTACTGGAAGCCCCTGGCGAGGTGGAGTTTAACAACTACTGGGCGTGGCGACGGCGCTTTCTCTACAAGCGTTTAAGCTTAGGTTTGGGATTGGGGCTACTTTACTTTTCAGGATTGACAGGGCTGTACCTAATCCAGATGATGTTGGGCGATCGCTCCCTGAATGCATTTATAGTCAAGAACCTGATGACCTCCTTGAGCATGGCAGGTTGGCTGATCTGGCTGCAATTGCCTGTGGGTAGACGCCAGCAAGCGATCGCCTTTCTGGGACTTTCGTGGTCTATCACCATGCTCACCAATGTCCCCTTGACGCTCGATCCAGTTATCATTCCGGATCTCAAGGGCTGGACAATCACTTTCTTTGCTCAAGCTACTATTGTTCCATTTCGCTGGCGGCTACATCTGCTCTCGCAACTAGGCGCTTATGCCTTTTTCTTTTCCACCAATTGGGTTCTAACTCAGCGGTTGTTGCCTGCAAATATTCCACCCACGGGCCTTCTGTTCGACATGGCATGGATTTGCCTCATGTCAACTTTGGTGGTGTATCTCTATGAGCGCCTGTCCAGAGCTGAGTTTCAGACTCGCTACAGGCTCAGGCAAGAACAACAGCGATCGGAACAATTGTTGCTGAATATCCTGCCTCCCTCTATTGCCGAACGCCTGCTCAAAAAACAACAGACGATCGCTGATAGTTTTGCTGAGGTCACGGTGCTGTTTGCCGATATTGTGGGTTTTACGCGACTCTCAACTCAGATGTCGGCCCCTGAAGTGGTGGACTTACTCAACCAAGTCTTCTCCCGCTTTGATGAGTTAGCCGAATATCATGGGCTGGAAAAGATTAAGACCATTGGCGATTCTTATATGGTAGTTGCTGGGTTGCCCCAACACCGCATCGATCATGCCTCCGCGATCGCCCAGATGGCTTTGGCAATGCACCAAGCGCTGAAGCAGCTCAATATTCAGACAGGCCATACGTTGGAGATCCGGACAGGGATTCATACTGGGCCTGTGGTAGCAGGGATTATTGGTCTGAAAAAGTTTGCCTACGACCTATGGGGCGATACCGTCAACACTGCCAGCCGCATGGAGTCCCAAGGCTTACCAGGAGAGATTCAAGTTAGTCAAACCACCTATGAGTGTTTGAAACAGCAATATGTTTTTGAGGAGCGAGGCAGTATCTCGATCAAGGGAAAAGGAGAGATGAACACTTATCTACTGAGAGGAAAGTGTGTTCCTGAAGCGATCGCCGCTGAGCAGACAAATTTAATATAACTTTGCGGCGGGTGAGTGGCAGATCCAGAGACTTTGCGTAGCTTTAAAAACTATGCAGACTTGTCATAATTTTGTTTTTCCGGGTGGCAAATAGTTAGATTCGATACACTTTTCGCTGATTCGGGTGAGGCGACTCGCTAACAGCAAATTTTGAATAGAGATCTAACATTAGGAGAATAAAACTATGACTCGTCATGGACAGATGCCTCTAGGCGGCGAGAATCCTCCTCGCTCTACTTATTATGACCAAGGCAAGTTCGGACGACTTTTCCCCACACTTCCCCCTTTCGCGATGGACAGCCCTCAGCTTCGAGAAGCGTTGAAGGAGATTGGCAAAAAGGGCGGCATTATGGACCCCAAGGACGATCTAAATGATCCCATCGGTCTCATCATTAACCCGGACAAGAATGTCGAGAATCCTAATAATCCCAATCTAACGGCTGGGATTACCTTCTTAGGTCAGTTCCTCGATCACGATATGACCTTTGATACCACTTCTAGCCTGGAGCGGCAACAAGACCCTGAAGCGATCGCCAACTTCCGGGCACCTTTCCTAGAACTCGATAGCTTGTATGGTTCTGGGCCAAATGCCTCACCTCACCTGTATGACCAATCCAGCAATGGTGGGGGGATCAAGTTCTTAGTAGAACCGATTCCTGGCTCCGAGGCGATCGCCCGTGATGGCAAACTGAAATTTGATTTGCCGCGCAATAGCCAGAATGTGGCCTTAATTGGCGATCCTCGCAATGATGAAAATTTGATTGTCTCGCAACTCCACCTAGCCTTTCTCAAGTTTCATAATGCGGTGGTAGATCATGTGAAAGCTAAAACAGGCTGGACGAACCCGATGGAAGTGTTTGCCGAGGCACAACGCCTGGTGCGGTGGCATTATCAGTGGATTATTGTCCATGAATTTCTGCCTGCTACAGTCGGTCAAAAAATGGTAGATAAGGTACTGGAAAAAGGACGGAAGTTCTACAATTGGCGCAATTTGCCCTTTATCCCGGTTGAGTTTGCGGTTGCAGCTTATCGGTTTGGGCATTCTCAGGTGCGACCCAGCTACCGCGCCAACTTTGGCCCCAAGCCAGACGATAGCGGCCAGTTTATCGCCTTGATCTTTGATAAAGGTAGACCAGGCTCGCCCCAGCCAGATGCCTCTGACCCAAATGACCTACGAGGTGGCAAACGAGCGGCGCGTCGGTTTATCGACTGGCAAACTTTCTTTGACTTTGGAGATAAGCGAGTTCGTTCTAACAAAAAAATTGATACTCAACTGTCCTCGGTACTGTTTGATCTCCCTGGACTTCCAGGTACAGAACCCCAATCTCTGGCACAGCGTAACTTGCTGCGGCAACTCACTTTCAGTATGCCATCAGGACAACGGGTAGCCAAAGCCATGAAGGAAGATATCCTCTCTCCAGGAGATTTGGCTGACCTCAAGCCTTATCAGTTGGAAGCTCGTACTCCCCTCTGGTTCTACATTTTGCGAGAGGCGGATGTGCTCGGTGATGATGGCAAGCGCTTGGGACCAGTCGGTGGTCGAATAGTCGCTGAGGTGTTTATTGGTCTGCTCGAAGGAGACCGTCAGTCTTATTTGCGGCAAGACCCAGAATGGCAGCCAACCTTGGGCCGTGATGGGAAGTTCACGACGGTAGACCTGCTGAGGTTTGCAGGCGTTGTCACCAACCTGTAATTTCATCATGCAATCAGGGTGTAGCTTAACCAAACTAGTCAGAGGGCGATCGCGCAATCTCAAATCAACAATCCTCAGCGATCGCCCCTGACTCAAAACTAACAACGATATGATGGCTAAAGACTCCCTCGCGGTTGGCGATCGCCATCTCATTCGTGCCTGTTCCCATGAATATTGCTCACCCAGTCACTGAACCCAACTCATCTACCTTTCAGCGCCCCGAACTGCTGGCTCCGGCGGGAAACTGGGACTGTGCCAAAGCTGCCGTAGAAAACGGAGCCGATGCGATTTATTTTGGCTTAGACCGCTTCAACGCCCGGATGCGAGCGCAGAACTTTACCGAAGCTGACTTGCCCAAGTTGATGGAGTTTCTGCACCGACGCGGTGTGAAAGGGTACGTCACGCTCAACACCCTGATTTTTCCCAACGAACTCACCGAAGCTGAGCAGTATCTCTGCACCATTATGGCTGCTGGCGTAGATGCAGTAATCGTGCAAGATGTGGGCATCTGCCGCCTAATTCGGCATCTTTCTCCTGATTTTCCGATTCACGCTTCTACCCAAATGACCGTCACCAGCGCCGCAGGCGTAGAATTCGCCAAAGATCTCGGTTGCCATTTGGTGGTGTTGGCACGGGAATGTTCCCTGAAAGAAATCAACAAAATTCAAGCCCAAATTGTTGAGCAGCAAGTAGCGTTGCCCCTGGAAGTGTTTGTGCATGGGGCGCTTTGTGTGGCTTATTCGGGTCAGTGCTTAACCAGTGAGTCGCTAGGGGGACGCTCGGCGAATCGAGGTGAATGTGCTCAAGCTTGCCGCATGACCTACGAGCTGATTGCCGATGGGCAAACAGTGGATTTGGGCGATCGCAAATACTTACTCAGCCCTCAAGATTTGGCAGGGTTGGATGTATTGCCAGAACTCGTAAAAACCGGAGTCACTAGCCTCAAAATTGAAGGCCGCTTGAAAGCACCGGAATATGTGGCTAATGTTACGCGGGTTTATCGAGAAGCTCTCGATCGCGTCATGGCAGATTTGGAACCTAACCCCCTAGCCCCCTTCCCTCGTAGGGAAGGGGGAAGTAGAGAACCTCGACAACCTGAAGGGCAAGTTGCACAGGGAGAGCAGGATCAGTACAACTTGGAGATGGCGTTCTCACGGGGGCTTTCGACGGGGTGGTTCCAAGGGATTAACAATCAAGAATTGGTACATGCTCGTTTTGGCAAGAAGCGGGGAGTGTATTTGGGTGAGATCACTCGTATCCGGAATGAGCAGATTACGGTGCGGCTGGAAGCTCCAGTGAAACCAGGGGATGGCATTGTGTTTGACAGTGGTCATCCGGAGGCGAAGGAAGAAGGAGGCCGCATCTACACCGTTGATTTGCGGGGGCCAGAAGCCGTATTAACATTCGGTCGGGATGCACTTAATCTCCGTCGTATTCATGTGGACGATCGCGTTTGGAAAACCAATGATCCTGAACTCGATCGGGAGATCCGCCAAACTTATTCCGGTGAGCATCCCCAATTTCAGCGCCCCATTCAGGTGGAGGTTCATGGTGAGGTTGGGCAACCGCTAGTTGCGATCGCTCGTGACGGATTAGGACATGTGGTTCAGGTGGAATCAACCATGCCGTTGGTCGAAGCGCACAACAAACCTCTGACGACAGGGCGCTTGCAAGAACAATTAGGGCGACTGGGCAACACTCCCTTCGAGCTAGGGGCACTAACTAACCACTTGGCTGGAAATGTCATGTTGCCCGTAAGTGAGTTGAATCGACTACGGCGGGAGATGGTCGTTCAATTAGAGGAATTAAGAGCGCAACCTAAGCGTTGGCAATTGCGATCGCCAGCTTCTTGGCAAGAGCTATTATCTCAACCCCTCTCTACTCTCAAAACTCATGTTAATCCACAGGTGCAAACACCCGAACTTGTAGTTCTAGTACGCAACCTGAAACAATTACAAGCAGCTCTGTCAGCAGGAATTCAAACCCTTTACTGCGAATTTGAAGACCCGCGAGCTTATCGAGATGCAGTCCAAATGGTGAGGAAGGAGAAGGATGAAAAAGCTTCTTTATCTTTTCCTTCTATCTATGTCGCACCACCGCGTATTACCAAATCTGGAGAGAACTGGATTCTGCAACAGGTAAAAGCTTGCGATGCGGATGGTTATCTGGTGCGAAATTATGACCAATTGCAGTTTTTTGGAGCCGATCGCTGTGTTGGTGACTTTCCCCTCAACGTTGCCAATCCCCTAACGGCGGGCTATTTCAAGCAGCGCTATGGGTTGGAGCGTCTCACGGCTTCTTATGACTTGAACATGGCTCAGTTAGAAGCGTTGCTGACTAGCTGCCCCCCCGATTGGTTTGAGGTGACTGTGCATCAACATATGCCAATGTTCCATATGGAGCATTGTGTGTTTTGTGCGTTTCTCTCGGAAGGGACGGACTATACCAACTGTGGCCGACCTTGTGAAGAACATAAAGTAACACTCCGCGATCGCGTGGGCACAGAACATATCCTCCAAGCCGATGCGGGCTGTCGTAACACTGTGTTTAATGGCACAGCGCAAACTGGGGCGGAATATGTGCAACATCTCCTAAAGCTGGGATTGCGGCACTTCCGGATTGAGTTTGTTAATGAAGCTCCGGAGCAGGTAGCACAAACCATCCAGCGCTATCAACAACTGCTGCAAGGAGAGATCACAGGTGCCCAACTTTGGCGAGAATTACGGCTCCAAAATCAGTTGGGAGTGACGAGAGGGCCGTTGGAGACGCGATCGTAATGCAACTAACCTGCTCCCATCCGGAGGGCTGCTTGCTCGAAATCTGTGGCGGCTTGCTCAGTAGCAGCGACCTCAAAAAGTGCAGCAGCGATCGCGGGAGAGAAAGTAAATGTATCTAACCCGTGACTGGCGAGAAAGGTGATGTCGTCTACACTGCGGATGCTGGCCACTAGGAGACGAGTATTACTATTCGTCCCAGCTAGCGATCGCTGCATTGCCACCAAATCTTCTCGTCCGTTGCGGCCCAAATCGTTGATCCGACCCAAATATGGAGCCGCATAGGCACCTCCTAGCGCCGCAGCGATCAGAACTTGGTGAACTGCATAAACAGCAGTCAAAGTGGTGGGAATGCCTGCCGCTATTAGTTGTGCTGCCGCTGTCGTTCCAACTTGGGTGATTGGAACCTTGACCACGACTCGCTCATCAATGGCTGCCAAGCGCTTGCCTGTACTCACCAAGGCCTCTACGGTATTGCCCCACGTTTGTAGCTGAATTTCTTGTGCTCCTAGCGCCAATGCTTGCTGAGCTAACTGCTGCAATTGCTCAACTGTGCAAGCCACCTGAGCCCGTTCTAGTAGTAGTGGATTGGTAGTGATGCCATAAAACAGACCTGTGGGCAACCAAATTTGCCACTGCTTCAGATCAGCGGTATCGAGGCATAGACGAATCTGTCGAGAAGTGGAATTGACTGGGATAGGGCGATCGCGATCTATCATACGGTTTCAAAAATCAGGATTGTAGCATTTCATCCCATTGGTAGAGCGTCACCCACGTTATACTGACCGGAAAATCACCCTTGAGGGTACTGCGAGAGCAGGGGAATACTTGTCATCTTGAAGGAAGTTATTTTTAGATAAATCTTTTACCATTTATCTCTCTCACTTTAGGCGCTAACTTGCTAGGAAATGCGATGGAACTGTCTTTAGGGTTGCTAAAGTCACTGTTAGTTGTATTGGATTTTGTAGACTCAGTAGATCGCAAATTCATTCCAGAGCGGGTAAGTAGATGGCTGTGATGACTGGAAAATGCCGCTCCACTGCCTGGGACAGGAATTCCAGCATTGTCTTGAGGGCAAACAGTTCTCGGTAAACCACTCGTCCTCCTCGTTGCGTCCAACTGATAAAGAACCACAGCAAATACACCCAAAGATTGACTAGGACAAACGCTAGAGCGACAAACAGAAAGCGGGTTACAGGATTTTTACTCGTGGTGCGGATGCGACACTGGTTCTTGATCCTGTAACTGGTTTCAATGCCAAAACGGTCTCTGTAATGCCGATGGGTCTGGTGCAGGGCAACCTTCACCCGATGCAGCACATAGACAGTGTATTGAATCCCATGCTTGCCCTTGAGCCCTTTGTAATAGTTACAAATCACCCGCATCTGACAGCTGACCGAACCATACTGGGGACTGTTGAGGGTGTAGGGTGTCTGGTAGCTGCGCCGTCCCCTTAGCAGTTGACGGGTTCCTCCAGTTTTGCCCCGAATCACCGCAGGCATCAGGAAGGGAATCTGCAATGCCTTCAGCCAACGGATGACAGGGACACTATAAAACCCTCGGTCCAGGTAAAGCCGTTTGACTCGGACTCGCAGCGGACTCAACCTCGCGAGCAAATAAGTCAGGGTCGCCACTAAGGTTTCTTGACGATGCACTGCATGAATCCCTAGGGTCACACGTTTGTGACGACAGACAACATAGACTGTGGCATAGGCGAAGAATGAGGTAGTTCCAGCTTTAGCTTGAGAGCGGTAGATGTAGGGAGCCTCCACCTCACTTGGGTTGCCGTAGTAGGGAATTAAGTGTAAATCGATGGCAATGCGATGCTGCCTTCTGCAAATCTTGGGTGGAATTCGGCTTTGCAGAGCCGCATTGAGTTGGCTCTCCAGTGTGGCCATCTCATCCAATTTGTCCAAGTGATAGCGGATACCATTACCACTGGGTGTACCTTGCAAGCGTTGAGCCGTGTGTTCGATGCTATCGCCTCGGCTGGCAGCCCGCAGCAGGATCTCGAATAGGTCTTGGGGGGTGTATCCGCCTTCCATGTTCAGTGGAACAGACTCGAGTAGACAATCAAGGGCAGCTTCCAGTGTCCCTTCATCGGTCAGAGCGGGAGCAGGAGATAATGAAGATGGGTAGGTCGTCATGGCTTGATCTAATGCTTTTAGCCTGACCCTACCCCTTTCCTAGAGAATTTGCGATCTACTGAGACTTCTTACTTGCGCCACTTGGACTCACCATTTTACTTGGTTTAGGTAGCTATTATTGGCTGCTCCAAGTATTAGGGCTTTGTTTTTGAGTAAAAGATTTACTGATAGAGGCGATCGCGGCCATGCGGCTCTGAGAGATTGGTAATATCAGGCCCTAGAGGAATGATGCCACCAGGATTGAGTGGAAATAGATTGCCGTAGTAATCCTGCTTTACGGCCTCCAGATTACAGGTATCTGCTACACCTGGGAGTTGGTACAGGTCGCGTAGATACGGCCCTAAATTCTTGTAGTCTTGAATTTGGCGCTGATTGCACTTGAATAAACCGTAGTACACCACATCGAAGCGGAATAAGGTGGTGAACAGGCGGATATCTGCCAAGGTTAGGCGATCGCCACAGAGATAACGGTTCATTTCTAGAGCTACATCTATCTCATCTAAAGCCGCAAATAGCTCCTTACAAGCTTGTTGGTAAGCAGCCTGAGTTTGAGCAAAACCGCAGCGATAGACACCATTATTCACAGCGTCGTAGGTCTTCTCATTCCAAATGTCAATTTTTTCTTGGAGATCTGAGGGATAGAGATCCAGAGTGGCTTGTTGAGCAAACTGATTCAACTCCGAGTTCAACATCACAATGATCTCGGCACTTTCATTATTGACAATTGTGTTTGTCTCCGTATCCCAAAGGACTGGGACTGTGCAACGTCCGCTATAACCGGGTTGCGCGAGTTCATACAGATCCGCTAAGCTGCGACATCCTAACTCTGGTTGATTGAGTATCCAACCTCCCTCGCTGGGGGAAGGAGAAACAATGGTGATCGCGATCGCATCTTCGAGTTGCTTGAGGGCTCGTACCACTAGAGTTCGGTGCGCCCAAGGACAGCCTAGCCCAACATATAGTTTGTAGCGCTCCTTTGCGGGTTGGTAAGGATTATCTGGTGCTGTACCAATAAAATTGCGGAACTGACTGCTAGGCCGCACATAGGCTCCCGATTGGTTACGAGGAGCCAGTTGAGACATCATCAAGTGCCACATCGTGCTCCAAGTAAACTTGCCAAGCTGAATAATTAGTTTGGGCGGGAGCGCTCGACGCTTTTTCTTTGTCGTCCCAGGGGATACAGGCTTGATTTCGTTGGATGCAGTTGGGGTAGGAGTTGGTTGGGACATAACACCACAGATCGAAGGGGCGGTATCTCTAACTTAACGCGAAGGCCCCAAACACGAATGATTAGGATTGAGACGGCTGCGATCGCTTACACCAGTTCGCTTATGACTGCCGGAAATATTTCTGTTTTACCTTGCTCCAGATTCGTTGCACTTGTAGTTTTTTGACTCGCATTCTGGTCAAGCTGGGAATGTTAGAAGTGTGATTTTGTTTGTGATCGAAAAACTCATTCACTTCTTGCAAGATTACTGTTAAGCGCTGAATGATATTCTCAGTGCGATACTCCGAAAAGAACTGCTCCGACAGACTAGTAGGTGTGGCTGTATTAACTGCTTTGAGGATGCGTTGCACATCGTACTCTAAGGAGTAACCCGCAATCTTGTGACAGTTAAATCCAGGGTCTAAGTAATCTGATAAGCCACCATTGATACTAGAGAAAACTTGGCATCCACAGGCCATTGCCTCCATCGGCTGTAAGCCAAAGCCTTCGCT
This sequence comes from Trichocoleus desertorum NBK24, assembly GCF_030409055.1. Classification (GTDB taxonomy): domain Bacteria; phylum Cyanobacteriota; class Cyanobacteriia; order FACHB-46; family FACHB-46; genus Trichocoleus; species Trichocoleus desertorum_B. Next base: position 5,356,196 of record NZ_CP116619.1, read on the forward strand.
TACTCCCTGCTGTGCCCAATATTCTGCTGAGTCGTAGAGATAGACTTTGGCGCGATTAAAAAGTTTATCGAGATCTGCAACATAGGAATCAACGACACAAACACGGCACTCTTTTTCTAAAGCTGGAATTAGTTTTTGCAGCAGATATTCTGAAGATTTTCGTGCCTGAACCAACACATCAATATCACGTTCGAGACGGAGATCCTGAAATTGCTCAGAGATTTGATTGGGCAAGTAATAAATTAAGGAATTCGGCGATTGCTGCCCCCAATACCCCATCGTGTTACGGCTCACGGTAACAATGGGAACATCGGCAGGGAGGTTAAAGGGATAACCGGAGCTATGAGCATGATAGATCACGTTGTAGGGTTTTAACTGAGCGGCTAGTTTGCCCACATCAAACCCCCAACTAATGACAAAAATGCTGTCTTTGAGGTTTTTCTGTTGCAGTAAATCTGCTAAAAAAAAGGTGTTGGCTTCCCGTTGGCGATAAGTGACGACTTCAGACGGACAAATCTGTTGCGCTAAATTGAGCGTTTTGAGTTCAGCCCACAGCCCCCCACAGGCAAATTTGTCCCCTGTGCCTGGAACTAAGAAGTAAAGCTTCCTCATATCAACGCTCCTCTACGCATTGGCGTGGCTGACTCACACAAAATCGCCCGTAGATAAGCCTACCTGATTTGAGGTTGAGCGATCGCCTGATGTCATTTCATTCTTTTCTCTCCCACGGCCCTTAATCAGGAGACAAGAATCGATTAGGCTGGCATATATAGCGATCGCTGAGGAAGTTTTCAAAATGCCTAACCCAGAGAAAAACACGATCAAAATTGAACCCGGAACTCTAGCGTTGATTATGGCCGCCCTAATTCTTTTGCCTTTATTGTTTGTTGGCTTTCTCTCCCAATGAGCCTTTATCCAACTGCGTGCTGCTTAAGTTCGTCTAGCGAGGCGTATTCCAAAGCTGAGGCATGAGTCGCGGCTAAAACCACTGGAGGAGCGGTGCCCTGATCTAGGGCTTCCTTCCAGCGGGATGCACATAAACACCAGCGATCGCCTGGTTTCAGACCAGGAAACTCAAAGGCAGGAACAGGGGTGCTCAAATCATTGCCCTGAGCTTTCGTGAATGCCAAAAACTCTTCTGTCATCTGAGCGCAAACGACATGGGCACCAAAGTCACCCCCACCCGTATTACATTTGCCATCTCGATAAAACCCTGTCATCGGTGAAGTACAGCAGGTTTCGAGGGGGCCACCGACCACATTGCGGGCTTCAGTCATTGCGTTATCCTCTCACAACAGCTTCTAAGTCTACGCTGATTTCGCCTCAAGGTTCATTCAGGCGGTTGAAATTGCTTAATGAACTCGATGATTTGTCGCATTCTAAATCCTTTTGCCAATTGTTGCAGATGGGTAGCAAAAGGGAACCATCGTGCATCTAACGTTTCTAGTTCAGCAATTCTCTCGGTCAGTTTTTTGAGATCGCCCATCATGGCTAAGTGCAATAAAGCTGCAAGTTCATCGGGCGGAGGTGCTAGAAAAGTTGAGGGCAAAGTTGAGGGGATAGAGTTGACTGTTTCAAAGGAGGATGGCGACGCTAATGAGGCTTCCCGGAGCTGAGAGGTACTCCCCGTTTTCTCATAAATCCATTCCAGTTGGAGATGATAGCCCAAGCGCTCTAATAGCTCTGTCTCCCGAATTGGCTTGGGTAGAAAATCGTTGCAGCCAACCTCCTGGCTCTGCTGGCGATCCATCTCAAAGATACTGGCGGAGGTCGCAATAATTACAGTTTGCTGTAGGGTAGGAAGCTGGCGGATGCGACGAGTCGCCTCAAATCCATCAATTCCAGGCATGACTAAATCCATTAAAATCACATCTGGCTGAAATTGTAGGGCTTGCTGCACTCCCTCTCGACCGTCGATCGCTGCGACGACTTCAAATCCTAGCGGCTGGAGCAGGTTGATCAAAACTGAGCGATTATCCTCTTTGTCATCTATGACCATGATTTTTCGGCGATCGCCATTAAAGCCACAAATTCGGCGATCGTTATAGCTGGTTTCAGGGCCGCAATCAACTTCATCCAAAGCGAGATCAAACCAGAAAGTACTTCCTTCTCCTGGTCTACTCTGCACCTTGATGTCACTTCCCATCAACTGCACCAGTTGACGACTAATTGAAAGTCCTAGACCCGTACCTTCTATCTGTCGATGCTGCTCACTGACCTGCCGAAAGGGTAGAAAAATCTCTTGGAGATGTTCTTGGGTAATACCAATTCCTGTATCCTCCACTTGAAACCGAAACTGATTGGAAGATTGAGAGTTGGGGAGATAGCCAACTGTGAAAGTGACCCCACCCTTTCCGGTGAATTTGACCGCATTTCCTAATAAGTTGAGTAGCACTTGTCGTAGTCGCTTCTCATCGACTAGCACTAGTTGGGGGAGAGATGAAAGGGTTTTATAAGTTAGTGAAATGCCTTTTTGCTCAGCTCGGACACGACAGATTTTGACAATTCCCTCCAGAAACTCTGGGAACTGAACGTGATTCAACTGAAGCTCCATTTTTTGAGCTTCGATTTTAGAGAGGTCAAGCACATCACTAATCAACATTAGAAGATGCTCACCACACTGATGAATTACATTTAAACCGTTCCTTTGAGGGTCGGTTAGAGCTTTATCCTTTTTGAGGATTTGAGTATATCCCAAAATCCCATTGAGGGGAGTACGGAGTTCATGGCTCATATTAGCTAAAAACTCACTTTTGGCTCGACTGGCAGCTTCAGCACTTTCTTCGGCCCGTTGCCTTTCTTGGATCTCTTGCTGCAAGTTGAGGGTTCGTTCCTCTACCTTCGCTTCCAAGGTGCGATTCGCTTCTTCTAAGTCAGCATAAAGACGAGCATTTTCAATCGAAATTGCGGCTTGAGCAGAAAGTAATTGCAGAACTTCTAAGCGTTCTGAGGTAAAGGCTCCAATAGTTAGGTTGTTTTCTAAATAGAGAGTTCCGGTCAGCTTACCTTGATGCAAAATTGGTGTACATAAAACCGACTTCGGTCGATATTTTCTGATGTACGCATCCAATGTAAAAGATCCCTCATGGCTGGCATCATTGAAGACCAGAGGCTCATGGGTTCTAGCCACATAATTGATCAGTGAGGTGGGATAGGGATATTGGGTGGCTCGATCTTCGATCGCTGTGGTAATCTCAGACTGCCAAGCTAGGACATTCCTGCTAGTGCTACTAAAGGCGGCAACTTCTAGCTCTCCTGCCTGCTCTAACAGTAGTAATCCTATTTCTGCCCCAGCATTTTCCATCACAATCTGCATCAGCTTCTCTAACAACCGAGTTAAGACAATCTCGCTCGATAAGACTTGAGAGGCTTTGAAGATAGTGGCTAAATCTAGCGTTTGAGTATGACTGCCTGTGGTGGATCGATGAGTGGGTTGTTTGCCACGATTAAAGCTTTCTCGTTGCTGAATCCGAGAGAAAATCTCTGGATATTTTGCTTCTAGATGTTTAACTTTGGCGATCGCTCCCCAGCGCACATAGCCATAGTAGGCTTCGCTTAAGTATTCCTGAGCGAACTTGTTCCTACCCAATGAAAAATAGAATTCTGCGGCTCGTTCGTTAGCTAGCGCTTCTTCTTGCAAATATCCTTGTGCTTTAGCACCGATGATCGCCTGATCATAGAATTCCCTGGCTTCAGCAATCTGTCCTAGAACTCGCGATCGCTCTGCCTCTACTAGCTCATACTTATGCTGAAAGTTCGTTGGGGCATGATCCGCCCAGTATCGCAGTTTCTCTTGGTTTTGCTGAACTTGGTCTAAGATGAGTTCTTGTTGGGTCTCTGGAGCGGAGAGATAGATAGATAGTTGAACTAAAGAATCATAAAAGTAAAAAACTGGCATAGAAAACCAGCCTCTAACGCCATCTAAATATTGTTTTGCTTCCGCAGCGTGCTCAATAGCTTGAGAAAACTCTTCAAAGAGATAACATAAAATCAATTTGTTGAGAAATACGTAGTGAACTGTGGTGCGTTCATTCAGTTGAATATGAAGTGATAAATATTGCTCTTCGTTGTAGGCATCTCCGACTAGGCAACAAGGCTGCTCAGCAAATCCCACTAAATTTAGAACAGTTTGATGAAATACCTGTTGCCACTTTAGAGCGGTTTCTTGATTGATCTGAGCGATCGCCTCACTGCATCTCGCCATTTCTGGCTCTAAGCTTCTTAGCTCCAAACCGCTCCAATAAAGATACTGACACTTATGGCTAGCTGAATAACCCGCATGTGCTAAATCCCCACTTTCTAGACTGCTGGAGTAAGCATTTTTTAATAGAGGTAAGGTTGCTCTAATATGATGCTTCCAATGAAGGATAAAGGTCGAAACTTTAAATAAAGTTTGCCCCCTGACCTCACGAGCATCGAGAGACTCCAACAGATTTAAAGCGAGTTTTCCAAATTTATAAGCGGTATCAATATCTTGGAGTAATCCACTAAAAACAATTCCATAATCTGCGAATCCAACTGCCGAAAAAAGCGTATTGCCATACTGAATGGATAGTTGGACTTCTTGGCAAGCCATGAGAATAAACAGAGCAGGTGAAGATTGATAGGCCGCAGGAATTAAACTAGCAAGGAGCCGAAGCGCCGCTAGTTTGTTCGTATCCATCATGGGTGATAGATGAATTAAATCTTCTACTTTTACTGTTGCTAAATCGTTTGTTACCTGAGCGATCGCTTGCTGGACATGTAGGGAGCTAGGCGATTCTGGTAGTTCAACTCCTAATATGGCTAAAGCTTGTAAACCTAATTTGACTGCTTCAAGTAATTTCCTTTGGATTTCGCAGGACTTGATGCGTAGCTCATAGATTTTTACTTTATCTAGTTGGGTTTGTGCTTGCTGAAGTACGACAGCGGCTAGTTGCTCCATCTGCTCAAAGTCACCGCTCAGAAACGAGACTTCCACCGCTTCTTGATGCAACGCTAAAGTCAGATTGTATTGATTTTTCCAGCTAGAATCTGTTAAAAGAATTAAACCAACTTTGATGTAACGAACAGCCGCCCCATAAGCAGTTGATATTTTTGCTTTTTGCCCTGCTATCAGATTTAGTTCTGCGAGTTCATATTTCTCTGACTCTGAACTAAGTGAATTAGCACCATAATTAAGTTGATTTACTAAAGCAAAGATGTTTTCTTCACGCTTTTCGGGTGGTGTGTTTTGTAGTAGCGATTGACCAATTTTTAAGTGAGTTTGATTTTTTTTGGAATTTGGGATTAGAGAATAAGCAGCTTGCTGTACTCGGTCATGTAAAAATTTATAGACAATTGAATTTGGGGTATCTAAAAGATTTGGAGTCTCAGAACCGTAAACCAAAGGAAGTTTGTAGGATTCGTTGAGCGGAAAGACTAAGTTTGCTTCTAGAGCGGGCCATAAGTCCTGGGCTGTTTCTATCTCAGATTTTTGGTTGGCGATCGCTAAAATGTCTAAAGAGAATTTATCGCCGATACAGGCAGCTAACTTCAAAACCTGCTGAGTTTTTTCTGATAGCTTTTGAATTTGAGCGATCATTAGCTCAACAACATTTTCTGTAATTTCAACTTTTTGCAAAACATCAATGTCCCATTGCCAACAATTTTGCTGGAAATCAAAGTTCAGAAGACCTTCTTGATGTAGGGACTTCAAGAGTTGAGTTAAGAAAAAAGGATTCCCTTGAGTTTTTTGCCAAATTAACTCTGCTAGCGGTGTTATTTTGGCAGAGTCAGCGCGTAACGCATCAGCCATTAATTGATTGACATGTGCCAGACTCAGGGGCTGGAGGGTAATGTGATGAACAATGGCTCCAGCTTGTTGAATTTGCTTTAAGGTATCTGTCAAAGGATGCGCGGCGCTGATCTCGTTATCTCGATACGCACCTATTAGCAATAAATACTGGCTCTCTGGATCGCTGACCAACAGTTCAATGAGTTTCAGAGAGGAAAGATCTGCCCACTGCAAGTCATCGAGAAAAAGCACGAGTGGATGTTCCACCTGACTAAAAACTCGAATGAATTGTTTAAACACTCGATTGAAACGATTTTGAAATTCCGAGGAGTTGAGTTGAGTAACGACGGGCTGTGGGCCGATCAGCCGCTTGACATCTGGGATTACGTCAATAATCACTTGGCCGTTCGTGCCCAGAGCTGCCAAAAGCTTAGTTTGCCAAACCTCTATTTTCTCAACACTCTCTGTCAGAATTTGCTGGATCAAGTCTTGAAATGCCTGAATTAAAGAAGCATAGGGAATATTGCGCTTGAATTGATCAAACTTCCCAGAGATAAAGTATCCCCGCTGCTCTGCGATCGGTTTATGTACTTCGTTGATCAACGAAGATTTGCCAATCCCGGAGTATCCGCTGACCAAGATCATCTCTGTTTTGCCATCTGTTCTGCCATTTCTACCAGAACTGGCGCGATCGCCTGGTGCACAAGCTACCCGACCAAACGCATCCATGAGTAGACGTACTTCCGATTCGCGCCCATACAGCTTCTGGGGAATGGTGAATTGGCTAAAGGAATCGAGTTCTCCGACCTGAAAAGAGATAACTTCACCCGATTGCCACATCCGCAGGCAAGTTTCTAAGTCTACTTTAAGTCCCAAAGCACTCTGGTAACGCTCCTCTGACGTCTTTGCCAGCAACTTCATCACTATGTGGGAGAGGGTCGCTGGAACAGCTGAATTGATTTGGGTAGGAGACGGAGGAGTTTTGGCGAGATGGCAGTGAACCAGCTCTAATGGGTCTGTCGTTTGGTAAGGCAGTTGTCCTGTCAGCAGTTCGTAGAAGGTAACTCCCAAAGAATAAAAGTCCACTCGGTAGTCGATCGCGCGATTCATCCTTCCCGTTTGCTCTGGTGACATATAGGCAAGGCTGCCCTCTAGCAAATTAGGATGGCTGATCGTCTGGTTCTCTCTAGAAAGACGAGAGGCAATGCTAAAGTCAATGATTTTGACTTCTCCCGTGTCGGGATGAATCAAGATATTTTGCGGCTTAATGTCTTTGTGCAAAATATGGTGTTGGTGCAGTTGGCCTAAAATTTCGGCTAGTTGCATGCCAATCCGTAGAAACTGACTCAGCTCTAGGGGCTGTCCAGCACAGAATTCTGTTAGGGACGTGCCAGCAAAATCTGGCAAAACCAAAGCCAAGCCGTTGTGATAGTTCTCCAGCGCGATTGGCTTAATGATGCCGTTAATCTCTAGAGATTGCAGGATTTGAAACTCATGCCTGAGCTTGGTCAGCTCCTCTACGGAAGGATACTCAGCTTTCAATGCCTTGATAATCACTGAGTCTTGCTCTGGCGGTTTAGCAGCGCGATAAATGATGGTGTTGGTTCCGTCATAAATCACTTCTAGAATTTTGTAGCCCGCAATAGTCATAATTGCTTTCACCTATACCTGCAATAGACTTCTTGCAAATTAGAGTTCTTGACAAGTTGAGGCGGGGTCTCTACTCCTACCCAGAGTAATCTGTAAGCGTCTGTAAAAGGTCTGGATAAGATCAATAATGACGCAAGGGGCGCTGGGAAGAGAATGATTTAGTAGAGCCGCCAAACTTCTTAAGAATTCTGGGCAGAAAGGTAAGTACTTGAGGGGGTTGAATTTCTGGCTAGGCACTATCTAAAGGCAGATGCCAAACTTATGTTCCCTAAGATACATTGGCATCGATACAATTCGTAATATGACGCATGTCAGAGCTGAACTCAGAGTCCTTCCCACTACCCATTAACGAGAGCGATCGGTTGGACGCGCTGCACCGTTATCAGATTCTCGATACCCCTCCAGAAGAGGCATTTGACGATTTAACAGCTCTGGCTGCTCATATTTGTGGTACCCCGATCGCTTTGGTGAGCCTGGTCGATGCCCATCGTCAGTGGTTTAAGTCTAAATTCGGTGTGGCGGCTACTGAGACTCCCAGAGAAGTTGCGTTTTGCACCCATACCATTCTGCAACCTGACCAATTGTTTGTGGTGCCCAATGCGCTAGAAGATGAACGCTTTGCGACTAATCCTTTGGTCACGGCTGATCCGCAAATCCGGTTTTATGCGGGAACCCCGTTAGTTTCACCGGATGGTCATGCCCTAGGTACTTTGTGTGTGATCGATCGCGTGCCTCGCCACCTGAGCGAAGATCAAATGAACGCTCTAAGAGCATTGGGGCGACAAGTCATTAATCAATTGGAGCTACGTATTAACCTAGCCAAAGTGCAACAAACTTCTGCGGAGCTAGAGAGTACCGTTAAAGCTTTGCATCGTAGCAATCAGCACTTAAATCAAACGTTGCAGGAGTTACGCCAAACCCAAACCCAACTGGTTCAGGCGGAAAAAATGTCGGGTTTAGGGCAGTTAGTTGCAGGCGTTGCTCACGAAATTAATAATCCTGTGACGTTTATTCACTGCAATCTGCCTCATGTCCGCCGCTACGCTACAGATTTGCTAGAGCTAGTGTCAATCTACCAAGAGCGGTTTCCCCAACTAGACCCAGAGGGCCAAAGCCGCATTGAAGCACTGGATGCTGACTTCATTGTCAAAGATTTGAAAAAAGTGCTGGGTTCGATTGAGGTTGGCACAAGTCGGATTCATCAAATTGTGCGATCGCTCCAAAACTTTTCGGGTAAAGACCGCAATCAGAAGGAATTGGTTGATGTTCATCAAGGGCTAGACGACACCCTTTTAATTTTGCAGCATCGCCTCCAAACCCCATCTGCCCCGATCCGAGTCGTAAAGGAATATGGTGACTTGCCGATTGTGGAATGTTATGGTGGGCCACTAAACCAAGTCTTTATGAATGTGCTGACGAATGCCGTTCATGCCTTGGAGCAGGCTAGTCAAGACCGCTCAACGGCAGATTTAGCTAAGCAACCCCCCACCATCACCATTCGCACTGAAGTCGTTGATGGGAAGCGTAGCGGAGAAACTGCTATTCGGATCAAAATTGCTGATAACGGCTTGGGCATTCCTAAAGATGTAATTGACCAAATCTTTAATCCTTTTTTCACGACCAAACCTACAGGGAAAGGGGTGGGTCTAGGGTTGTCAATTAGCTATCACGTGGTTGTGGAAAAACATGGGGGGCAACTGAAGTGTTGCTCGGAGCCTGGAAAGGGCACAGAGTTTTGGATTGAGATTCCCCACAAAGAGATAAATCAGGTAAAGCCCAACCTACATATCCGGAGGGAGGTAGGAGCGAGAAGTTAGAAATCAGGCGTGGCGTAACAGTTAGGTTGCTGAGTTGTGGGGCTGAAAATCAGGGTCTACCTTAAGGCTGTGTAAACTTGTCTATAAATTCCCTAGCCTTGGCATATAGCCCATTCAAGCTTAGGGAAAAAATTTATATGACAACCAATGTTTCTCCTGAAGTTAAGAAAGAGATTAATGGCTCTCTCTGGACTGGCATCTTTCTGATTGTTTTAGGAATTGCCGCGATCGCTTTGCCTCGGATTTCCACTGTGGTGGCTGAAACTTGGATTGCGCTGATCCTGGTTTCTGCGGGTGCTACTAAAGTGGCTTACGCCTTTCAAAGTCGTGACCAAGGTGGTTTTGTTTGGAAGCTCTTGCTGAGTGCCCTTTACATTGCCACAGGCGTAATGCTGTTTGTCAATCCTTTAACGGGTGTCTTGACTCTAACCCTGTTGTTGGGCAGCTTCTTGCTCGCTGAAGGTTCATTTGAGCTAATTCTGGCATTCCGTCTGCGCCCCCAACAGAACTGGACTTGGGCACTAACTAATGGCATTGTTACCCTTCTCTTGGGTGCCATGATTTTCTTCCAGTGGCCCTTCAATGCTCCTTGGTTAATCGGCACTTTGGTGGGAGTTAGCGTTCTCTTCACAGGCGCTTCTCGGGTTATGCTGTCTCTCAATGCACGCTCTGAGCTAAGTCAACCTGATCAAACCGCATCTGCCTAGCATCTGCCTCATTTGAGGTTCTTGTAGACCTCTCCCCCCACCCCTCTCCGACGCGGAGAGGGGCTTTAATGTTTACTTCCCTTCTCTAGTAGGGCGGGATGTCTAGGGGTTGGATTTGAAGGAAACAAAGAAAGAACATCAATTAATATTCAAAGCTTAACCTGACCACTTAAGCCTAATTTTTCTCGAATTGTCTCCTCTTTATCTTTGAACCCTACTAAGACTGCTGTACCATCTTTAACGAAAAGAGGGCGTTTTAGTAACATGGCATCTTGAGCAAACGCCTCAGTCCATTGCTCATCGCTCCATGTGCTTTTTTCCTCACCCAGCGCCCGGTACGATTGACCAGAGGTATTACGCAAGGGTTTGGTTCCTAGACGAGCGGCCCACTCCTGAATCGTGGCACGGGTTGGAGGATGCTCTTTGGTGTTGATGAACTCGTAGTCAACTCTGTTGTCATTTAGCCACTTAAAAGCCTTTTTGCAAGTGGTGCAGGTGGGAATTCCGTAGACTGTAATCATGCTGCTTGATTTAGTTTTGGCACTAAAAACTCATGGAGGCTTCTGCCTAAAAACTTATTTAAGCGATCGCGGGTCGTAGATCAAATGTTAAGTTTATTAACGGTAAGCGACTGAACCCTTTGACTGACATGCGTGTATTTCGGCCTCTCCTAGGAATTTTGATTTGTCTACTGCTCCTCGTGACGGTGCCGCAACCTGCCCAAGCTGCTAGCTCCGCCGCCATCCGAGCTTACGACGATGTAAATGCTGCTGCTAAGGACTTTTCTGGCCAAGATTTAGCGAAGGCAGAATTTAGCAATGCCAAGTTGATAGAAGCCAATTTTAGCAATGCTAACTTGCAAGGTGCGGTTTTCAATGGCTCAGTTGTGAAAAATGCCAACTTCCACGGAGTTGACTTTAGCAATGGCATTGCTTATCTCAGCAATTTCTCTGGCGTTGACCTGAGCGATGCGGTGCTCACTTCGGCTATGCTGCTTAAAACCAGCTTCCGGGGTGCCAAGATCACGGGTGCTGACTTTAGTTTTGCTGTCCTCGATCGCGACCAACTATTAGAACTCTGCAAGTCTGCTAGCGGCACTAACCCAGTTACGGGAGTAGATACCCGCGAGTCTTTGGAGTGTTCTTAACCACTTCTAGCTGTACACTTCAGGATTAACACAGTGAGTTAGGCGATCGCCCTTGAGACCTGCTATCAAGTTAGCGATCGCGATATCTGCCATTTGCTTGCGAGTTTGTAGGCTAGCGCTGCCAATGTGCGGCGTGATGATGAGGTTATCTAGGGTCAGTAAAGGACTGTCGGAGGAAATCGGTTCTGGGTCGGTGACATCCAGCGCTGCCCCCGCAATCTGCCCTCCGCTCAGCGCCCGATGCAATGCGGCTGGGTCTACAATTGGCCCACGGGCAGTATTGATTAAAATCGCTGATCGTTGCATTTGCTCAAATTGGCGATCGCTAAATAGATGATGAGTTTCGGCAGAGAGCACCGTATGAATCGTGATGAAATCCGATTGCTGTAACAGTTGCTCAAAGGAGACAAATTCTGCTCCTAGAGCTTGCTCTAGCTCAGGATGAGCCCGATGGAGATCTGTGTAGAGAATCCGCATTTCAAACCCCTTGGTTCGTCGGGCCATTGCTTGCCCAATGCGGCCAAACCCCACAATTCCTAACGTTGCACCAGAAACATTTAGCCCCAACAGTAAATCGGGTTCCCAAGTTTGCCACTTCCCTTGGTGAGTAAAGCGATCGCCCTCTACCACTCGTCGGGCCATTGCCATCAACAAGGCCCAAGTAAGATCTGCGGTGGCATCAGTTAGCACTCCTGGGGTATGGCCTACGGGAATTTTGTGAGCGGTAGCAGCCCCAATATCAATGTTGTCGAAACCTACGGCCATTTGGCTAATTACTTTTAGCCCAGGATTGGCTGCGATTAAAGCTTGATCAATTTGATCGGTCAGGAGACAGAGTAAGCCATCGATCGCCTGTACTTTCTCTCGCAACACTTCATAAGCGGGTGGCTGTCGCTCCAGCCAAACCTCAATCTCAGCGATCGCTTCTAGTTTCTCTAGAATTGTAGGGAGACGACGGGTAATAAAAACTTTAAATTGAGACATAATTTAGCGCTCCCATACTATGTACAGGCTCAATCATGCAAGATTGGCAACTCCCTATCTCTATCTTCGCGTCTCTCTTTTATCTCGGTTGGAATTGACAAATAAGTTCTTAATAAGCGATCGGTCTTTCCTCTCAGCCAGCGATCGCCTTCTTCGCTTTGCCGATATACATCACAGATGTATCTTCATTGATGCTGATCTGGAAGCCTTTGGTTTTACGGTAGTGCCAATAGGCAGTTAGATTATCCAGTACCGTCTCTCCAAAGATGTTGAAGCCTTTGATCTTGATCTCCTCAAAATGGTGCGATCGCATTAAAGTAGTCATCTCTGTGGGTTGGATAAACTTTTGCCAATCATGAATGCCTGCTGGGATTTCTCGCAAGATATTTTCCAGCAGCCAAATCATGATCAACTTTGACTTCAACGTGCGATTGATGGTGTCGAAACAGAAGGTGCCACCAGGTTTCAGTACCCGATGAATTTCTGCGATCGTCTGCTTGAGATCATCCACATGCTCCAACACATCCACACAGACGACCACATCAAAAGCATCATTCGGATAAGGTAGCGCTTCAGCATAACCGTGTTGGTAGGCGATCGCCAGTTGATTGCTCAGGGCATGTTCCTGAGCTTTGGCAATGCAGTTACGAGATTGGTCAATTCCTGAGACGATCGTGCCTCGCTGAGCTAAGAACTCACAGGAAAATCCACCGCCACACCCAACATCTAAAACTTTTAAGCCTTCCCAACTGGGGATATGGCGATCGAAGTACTCAAAGCGGGGGGCGTTCAGATGGTGAAGCGCATAGATCTTGGCTGTTTCGCTCCACCACTGGTCTGCGCTCAGGTCATAAAATGCCAAATCATTAGTAACCACTGACTTACGCATTTGCAGTATTGCCTGGGTTGAATAATCGATCCAGTCATCAACGTGAATCCAGCTACATAGCTTTTCTTAGCTTATGGCGAGCAGTAGTGATGACCTACTCCCTTCCCATTGTAAGATCGAAGAAAGAGTAGGGAGCCTCATGAATCGAACTCAAGCCCTGCAAGCTAAGGCCTTTGATGCAGACGAGTGGCAGAAACTCTACTACCGCAACCAGCAACAGTACATGCGCCAACGATTGAGCGCAATCAAACTGCTGCATGAAGGGCACAGCCGTACCCAGGTGAGTGAGCAAGTGGGCTGTCGCTATGACACGTTAACGAGTTGGATAGACAGATATCTTAGCGGCGGATTCAGCGGCTTAGTCAGCCCGATTCAGCATCAAAAGCCTAGTCGGTTGAACCCAGAGCAACAACAGCAACTCAAAGACATGGTGCTGAGGCAACGACCCACCGATTACGGATACGATCGCAATCTGTGGACGGGAGCCATCCTATCGCAAGTGATTGAGCAACGCTTTGGGGTGCGCTTGAAAGACTCACGTATCTATGAATTGTTAGGCGAATTAGGCTTGTCTTATCAACGAGCGCATCGGGACTACGCCAACGCTGACCCAAAAGCGCAAAAAGAGTGGGTAGAGGCTGTAAAAAAAACTGCAATCGCCTCCATCAGGTGAGCGCACTGTGTTTTTCGATGAGTTCGCGCTCTACGATCGCCCGAGTTTGTTTTATGGTTGGGCAGAACGCAATACTCGTCCAGAAGTGCCAAGTGATGAGCGGGTGCGTCACAAACTCAACGGTCTCCTGTGCGTTGATGCCCACAGCGGCGAAGAGTATTTTCGCCTGAGTGCACAGGCAAAAACAGAAGATGTTTCAGAGTACTTTGCAGAGTTCTGTTTAGACTGTGTGGAACTGGGCTACGCTCGAGTGTGCATTATTCTCGATAACAATCCGACTCATAAGCAAAAGATGCAAGCACAGCTTGCTGTGCATCTAGAACAAATGGGGCTGGCTGACTCGATTCAAGTTGAGTTTTTGTATTTGCCGTCCTACTCACCGAAGCTGAACTTGGTGGAATACGTGATTCATTTGCTGCGTTTACGATTTCTGCATCATCTTCCGATTGGAACGACGCTGGCACAGATTGAACAACAGTTGAATCAATTTTTCCTCTCGAACCAGTTTCTGTCGGCAGAACAAGTGCAGAAAACGCTCAATTTCATCTTTTCACTTGTTCCCTAACCTTTAGGTGGGAAGGGAGTAACTAACTTTTACTGCACTTTTACTACGCTTGATCAGCAAAAAATTTAGCGATCGCCTCGGCAAACCCAGCAAAAGAGCTAAAGTCTGCTGCCACAATCTGCACTGGCAAACCCAACTTCTCGGTATTGGCGGCTGTGTAAGGCCCAAAGCAAGCGATCGCACAATTTTGGTAGTCTGTCTCAGATACCATTTGTAGAAAACTGCTGACTTCGGCGGTGCTGCTAAAGGCGATCGCATCGATCTGACCCTGCTTGAGTAGCGCTAACTCGACTGTATACAAGGCTTTATCAATGGCGCGAGTTAGGTAGGTGGGAACGCGATGCACGATCATTCCTAGCTGTTGCAAGCTGGCGACAAAGTTGGGGACTACATCAGGCTCTGGCACGCCCTCAACTTCTGGCACTGGCACCAAAACAACTTGCCCTGCAATATCAGGTATCTTGGCTAGCTCAGCAGTGATGCCTTGAGGACTCGATTCTTCAGGAATCAAATCGGCTTTAAGGCCAAACTCGGCTAGTTTCTCAGCATCTTTTCCGATCGCACAAATCTGGCAATGTTCAATCAGGGAAAAGGATAGCTCTAGCGATCGCATTCGCTCAAAAAATGCTTCGATGCCGTTCCGACTGGTGAAAGCAATCCAGTCATACTGATCTAGATGCTCTAACGCGACATACAACTCTGTGAAGTTCTCTAGATGACAAGTCGCGATCGCAGGCATCAAAATTGGCAATGCCCCTTGAGCAATCAAAGCTTGCGATAACCGAGCGGCATAACTGCGCGGAGCGGTAATCAGAATACGTTTGCCCTGTAAGGGGAGAACAACAGAGGGGTGTAACAGATGTATTACCTCGTTATTGAAGGATGGTAACCTCGATTGAAAAACTAAGAACTAGTAGATAAATGTGCTAGTTCTTAGTTTTACTTCCGATGGGAAATAAATAAAAACCTAAAATGCACTGGGTAATGCTTGGATGAATTGGTAGAAACAGTGATGCGACAGCACTAATATTTATTATCTTTCAAGAGCGGAAGAAGAATAGCCTAATTTAGAACCATGATTCAGTCCCTATGAAATTTCCACCCTTATGGATTAGTTCTGCTCCTCCGATTCCTCAGGAATGGCATCAAGATTTCCAACATGAATCGCTTCTAGCTGTTTACGCTAGGGCGAGAATGATCGCTTGGTTTTTCCTGGTTTACCCCGTAGGAATGACCCTGCTGTTAATTTTTATTCACTTTGTTAAGAAAATCTTAGTACTGGTTATCGTAGGGATTTTACTATCAAGTATCTTTATACTATCTTTTCTGGTCTTAGTAAGTCAGGCTGATATTTCATCTCGAAAAAAACAACAGCGGCTCAGAAGCATAGTGCGCCTCTATGCAGGTAGCTTCCTACTTATTATCGACTGTGGTTTTTTGCTTACTTGGTACAAGACGGGATTGAATACACCCTATCTTGTGGGCATTTTTATTTATACTTTCTTATTCTATTCTCCTAGTAAACTTAACTCATTCTTTTATGTTTTGAATTTTATATTTTACCTAGCTTGTATTTATATTTTCAAACACCCATTTCATAATATACTAGCTGCTTATGTATCAGGAATAGTGTCTACTTTTACTGCCTGGTTAATTGCCAACCAATTGTTTAATGCAAAAGTCAAAGAATTTATTAATCGGCGTACGATTGAATTACAGGCGGAAATGTTGCAACAGGCCAATGAACGCCTCAACCAGCTCGTTTGTTTAGATGGTTTAACTCAGGTCGCAAATCGGTATCATTTTGATCAGCATTTGCAACAGTTATGGAATTTGCTAAGCAGATCTCAAAAGCCGTTGGCAATTTTGCTTTGTGACGTTGATTATTTCAAGCTTTATAATGACACTTACGGCCATCAAGCGGGCGATCGGTGCCTGCAACAAGTAGCTATGACAATTCAAAAGCAAGTAAAGCGAAGTGGGGATTTGGTAGCTCGTTACGGTGGTGAAGAGTTTGTAGTGATTCTAAGCCATACATTCGGAAAGGATGCAGTTGAGCTAGCGGAAAAGATATGCAAGGAGGTACAGCAGTTAAATATTTCTCATCGTTTTTCTCCTACTGAGCAAGTAACCATCAGTATCGGAGTTTCTTGGGTTATTCCTTCTGTTAATTACAGCTCAGAGCAACTAATTGCCGTAGCAGATAAAGCGCTTTATCAGGCAAAACATCAGGGCCGAAACCAAGTTTCTGACTGGAAGGTAGCTGATTGAAAGGATATTGTATGAAATAGTGGAGGAACTGATCTGGTACAAATTTAGCTTCCGAAATCCTAGCCTTTTTTCCAATAGTTAGGATCGCCAATTACAGTCCTTAGAAAGACGGACAGACGTGCTCGACCAAAGTATTTACTAGCCTTTTTTTAAGAATGAGGGCATCTACAAGAGATGCCCCTACAGTTGGTTGTTGAGAGGTTATAGCCGACAGGAACTTACTGTTTGGGTAGAACTTGCTTCAGAGCTGCAACTAGACGATCAACGCTTTCGGGGCGGCTGTTATAGCCCATTAGACCCACGCGCCAGACTTTGCCTGCCAGTTCGCTTAAACCGCCGCCGACTTCAATATTGTGTTCGTTGAGGAGTTGACGGGCGATCGCTTTGCCATCCACGCCTTCAGGAATTCGTACTGTGGTTAGAGTCGGGAGGCGGAACTCACGCTCAACGTGGGGAGTGAGGCCAACTTCTTCTAGTCTTTGCCAGAGGTATTCCACGTTCTTTTGGTGGCGCTGCCAGCAGTTAGCCAATCCTTCTTCACCAATCAGGCGCAGGGCTTCCCGCAGGCCATAGTAGAGGTTGATCGGTGCAGTGTGGTGATAAACCCGCTCACTCCCCCAATATTTGCCCAGCAGGTTCATGTCCAGATACCAGTTCGCCACCTTGGTTTTGCGTTGCTGCATCTTCGCGATCGCCCGTGGTCCCATTGTGAAAGGAGAAGCCCCTGGAGAACAACCCAAACCTTTCTGGCTGCAACTATAAGCCAAGTCTACTTTCCACTCATCCAAGAAGATAGGCACACCACCCAGACTGGTAACGGTATCAAGTAGCAACAAGCAGTCGAACTCGCGGCACAGATCACCCACTCCTTCTAACGGTTGGCGGGCTCCGGTGGAAGTTTCAGCATGAACTAGAGCCAAAATCGCCGGACGGTGAGTTTCTAAAGCGGTGCGGAGTTCTTCTAGAGAGAAAACTTGGCCCCAAGGCTTGGTAATGCTGCGAACATCAGCGCCGTAGCGTCCAGCCATATCAACCAGACGGTTGCCAAAGTAGCCTGCGACACCCACCAGCACCACATCCCCTGGTTCGACGGTATTGGCGAGGGTGGCTTCCATAGCCGCTGTACCCGTACCGCTAACCGCGATCGTCAGTTGGTTTTCGGTTTGCCAGACGTAGCGCAACTGCGATTGAATCTCGTCCATCAATTGCAGAAAAGTTGGATCGAGATGGCCTACTGGTGTTTGGCTCATGGCGGCTAACACGTCGGGGTGAGCATTAGAGGGACCAGGCCCCAACAGCAAGCGGGTAGGCGCGGCTAGAGGAGCGAGTTGTAATCGCTGAGCGTCGTTGATGGAAAGTGTTAATGTCATTGTTGGTTCTAAAGTTTTCAGCGAATCAAGCAAGGCATAATTCCAAGTCTAAGGGCTGGTTGGACTCGAACAAAACTGCGTTAGGTTTCATTATTTGAAGAGCTTGGCGATCGCGGAATCTAAATTCAGCAGTTTGTAGTCTAGGGGGCTAGCTCTCTCTTCAGTTTTAACCACCATGAATACACCACCTCAGGGAATCCCCGCTCTCCCTGACCTCACCCATCCCCAGGAGTTGATCCAATTTGGGGAGCAGGGAATGAAGTTGTTTCTACTATTTGTTGTGCTGACAGGTTTGTTGGGAGGTGCGATCGCGCTTCTCAATCTCTCCTTGGGTCGTCGCAGCAAAATCCTCTGGACAGAAACTTGGATGCCGCAGTACAGCCTGCTACTGCGAACCGTGCAACACACTACCTTAATCCTGTTGATTGTGGTCAGTGGCTTTTTTCTCTGCTCCACACTAGCCAACCGTTATCACCATTGGGAACAAGCTCGGATTGCAGCGATCGCCAGTAATGTCGCAGGAGAACGGCTAGAACATACGGCTCCCCAACTGCGATATACCGTGGCGGAACCCTATACAACTACCACGGTTGTCAATGGGCAAGTTGTGGAGGAGAAACGCACTCAGGAGGTCAGCCGCTTTCTCACGCCCAGCCGTACCCAAGTTGATGTGACGCTGCGACAAACCACTGACCCCGCTACCAATCGTCTCCTCTATCAGGTTGGCTTTGATGGTAACTATGAAGTCGTGAATACGCTAGGGACTGCTGATGATTTTTTCTTTGAAACACCGCCACCTGTGGGCTATACCTTACTGCAAGACTACCGGGTAGAACAAAATGGTCAGCGTCTACAGCCTTCTCAGCAAAGTAACTATAGCTTTCCGCTCCGTTTAGGTGCGGGTGAATCGGCTCAGTTCCGTATTACCTACCAAGCTGTGGGGGGTCCGCGTTGGGTTTATAGTGCGGGGTCGCAGTTACTTTCAAACTTTCGCTTAACGGCACTCGCCAACTTTCCCGGCGCACAATTTGCCAGTGGTATTGTGCCTACAAAGATGCAACCGGAGGGACGCGGCACTCGCTTCACTTGGGAGTTTGCTGATAATGTCTCGGTCTTAAATCCCTTTGGCGTCTTTACAGCGACAGCTCCGGTACGCAATACAGGGGTGTTGCCTCGCTTGCTGCTCTTGGCTCCGGCGTTGCTGCTCTGGTGGCTGTTGATTCTATATCTCTCGGTGCCTTTGAGACTGCGAGATGTAGCGATCGCCTCTGGAATCTTCTTTGCCAGCCTCTTGACCCTCACCTACCTCAGCCGCATTATCCCCGCTGCTTTTGCTTGGGCTATCCTGGCTCCTGTGGTGCTGATTCTGTCTTGGGGTTTGGGGAGAAGCCAACGTGCCTCGATTGCTGCTGCGATCGCGACCATTAGTAGCGCAATTCTACCCGTGTTTGGATTGCTGGTGCCGTTTACAGGTCTGACGCTGAGTTTAGCAGGACTACTCTCGGTGGTTTGGCTTACCCTCCGCCACTGGTACGGCTGGCAACCTCGCGCCAAGTAACTAAACCGTTAGACTGCAAATAGTGTTTTATTCAAGCCCCCACTCATGTCGTTGCAGCTAAATAACTTCCACATCAAGCTTTTGGCTGCAATCTTCATGGTGATCGACCATGTGGGGGTAGTTTTCTTTCCCAACGTCCTAGCGTTTCGTATAGTAGGTCGTATCAGCTTTCCTTTATTTGCGTGGCTGCTGGCACAAGGAGAACAACATACTCGTAATGTAGAGCGCTATTTATTCAGGCTGCTGGTGTTAGGCCTTATCAGTCAGCCGTTGTATATCCTGGCTTTGCAGGGTGAATTCCTCAATATCCTATTTACGCTGATGTTGGGAGTAGCGATGTTGCGATTGGCGCGTCACTGGCCAGAACAGCGCTATGGAATTTGGGCGGCGAGTATGATTGCCGCAGAACTGCTGAAGTTTGAATATGGCGCTTACGGGCTTGCGATTATTGGGCTATTGTCGCAGCATCGCTCTCGCTATTACTGGTGGGGAATCTGGCTAGGATTACATCTCTTTTTGGCGATCGCTTCCAGTGAATTTGGTTTATTTCAACTGCCTGCTGCATTGGCTCCACTGTTCTTGTTATTAGCAAATCAGCAGAAAGGGCCGACGATGCGCTGGTTTTATACTTTCTACCCTGCTCATCTACTGTTGATTTGGGCTGTGGTTCGTAGCCAGTAACGGAGCGATCGCAGCCCCAGCCAGCCGATAAAGCTGCCAATAAAATAGCTGAAAAAATCTGACCAAGTAAATGTATTTCCTAGTACAAGTCGGCCTGGTAGCGTGGTGCGTAAGGCTTGTAGCCACGGAGGTTGCCAAAGTTGCAGAAACTCTAGACCACTGGTAGCTAAGCAGACACCTACAGCAATCCGAAGAGGAGATGCGGTGGGTAGAAAAAACGCCACCAGGAAGATCCAAAAGATTTCGTAGGCGACACTACCCGCCCCATCGTTGAACCAAGCAGGGCCAAATTTGGAGAAGCGAACTCCATAACCGAGAGGTGCGATCGCCAAAATACCTAGAAACAAGGCGATTCGATATTTCATCCAGTCATGGTGAGATGGCGTAGGCATGCGCTAGGGTGCTGAGAGAGCCTGTAATTCTCGGTTGAGGTTGTCACGGGCTAAAGGTTCTAGCTTAGCCTGCATGTCAGGAGTGTAATAAATTTGAGGGCGTTGTAAAAATCTCTCTAGTACCTGCTGACGACCTCTGCGGTAATCAATTTCTGGAACCCAAGCATACTCTTGGCGAATCGCCTGAGCATAGCGTTGATATTGATGGGGAGGTGCGCCTAAGATCGCTAAGTCTGCATCTAATAGAATTTGGCTGTTGATGTCTGTAGCCGCCGCTTGGTGATGTTGAGTGTTGAGAATTAAACGCACTGTGGTGGCGATTGTATCGGAAGGGACTGATAAATCAGCTAAAAGGATACGAGCATATTCAGCGCTTTGGGCCTCATTATCCTTAGCTTGTGGCTCGTAAACCACGTCATGCAACCAAGCAGCAAATTTCACCGCTTGCCAGTCTTGAGCTTGAGATTTGAGCGTATCTAAGGTGCTGAAAACTGCTTGAATGTGCTCTAGGGTGTGATAGTAGCGATCGCAACGAGAGTAAGCTGCAACCAGCTCAGCAAAAGTTGATTGAATCGTGAATGACTCAATGCCAAGCTGTTGCAATAGTTTTTGCCAGTCTAAAAATAGCTCATCAGTCAGTGCTTGCACGATGCTAGGTTGAGTAGACAGTCTAGAAATGAATAGTACTAATTCTTGAGGCTGATCTATCCTGAAGAATAAAATGGTGCACCTTAGACCAAATTAACCAAATTCTTCAATTCAGATGACCATCCCACAGTATTTTTCAAATCCGCAATTTGCCTTCCTTCTTCCTGCAAATAGTCGAAAAAAGTTTGAGCTACAACAGAAAGCTGTTTGCCTGTGGGATAGACCACATACCAGTGTCGTAGGATGGGAAAGTGTTCGACATTCAAAATGCTGAATTGCCCGCGGTTTCCCTCCAAATTTAAGCTGTGCAACGAAAGCACCGAGATTCCTAAACCCCCTGCGATCGCTTGCTTAATCGCTTCATTGCTGCCAATTTCGAGCTTAACCTTGATGGGGATTCCATAGCGATCGAACAGTTCCTGCACTACTTTGCGCGTTCCAGAACCAGGCTCCCGCATAATAAACGGCTCGTCTGCTAACTGCTTGAGAGAGATATGTTTGGCATGCGCTAAAGGATGATTGGGAGGAGCCAAGACCACCAAAGGGTTTTCGACAAAGGCATAGGATTGAAGATCTAGATGCTCTGGTGGCTGGCTCACAATATAGAGATCATCCATGTTCCCTGTCATCCGTTCTAGAACCCGTTCGTGATTGGTCACTTTCAGCGACACATCGATACCGGGGTAGCGCTGGCAAAACGGCCCCAGCAATCGAGGTACAACATATTTTGCAGTTGTAATAACTGCGAGACGTAGTTGCCCCTGCTTAAGACCCTTCATATTCGCCACAGCCATTTCTAGCAAAGAGAGGCGCTCAAAAATCTCCCGGCAAGTCACAAGGAGTTCTTGCCCAGCGTCTGTCAAGAAAAGCCGCTTACCCACTTGCTCAAACAAAGGCAAGCCGATCGCTTGAGAGAGTTGCTTCACCTGCATGGAAATGGTGGGCTGAGTCAGAAAAAGTTCTTCAGCAGCACGAGTGAAACTGCAATGGCGAGCTGCCGCTTCAAAGACTTGGAGCTGGTGGAGCGTAATTTGTTTCACAGGTACTACTCCGAAATGAATGATTCATAGATATTATTCTATGATAAATATTTTCAAAGTCAATTTTTACTTATATATCTATCAGCATATCATCTTAGTCAAGAGCCTCTGGAACCTCCTGCCAAGCATTACAGCTCTGCAATGAAAAACCGTTGGCGATGAAGTAAACTTTGCTGTCAAATTGATCTTATTTTTGCTACTTCTCTTAAGCTAAGAGGTAAGAAACTGCCATTGATAAGTTTCTTAGACAGTATCGGAGTAAGCAGTTACTATCACGTTGTTCGCGCCCCTGTGTACAGACGCTCCTGAGTGAACTTCTAATCACAAACGACTTTTCTACTGCTTCATACCCTTTCTCACGAGGTACCGTCAGATACTTTTTCTGTTTAACTACTGGCTATCTAACTGCTGACCGTGATGCTGCCCAGCGCTAGTCTTAGCGATCGCGCTTATCTATGTTTTAAGAGGACATGACATCATGACACAAGGTGCAGCCCAATTTTTTAAGGCGGCCACCCAGGACGAAGCCTTAAAAAACAAGCTAAAAGCAACTTCCAATCCGCAAACTTTTATTGAGATTGCGGCCCAAAGTGGCTATGAATTTACTTTGGAAGATCTTAATACAGCTATTGAGCAACTTTCGGAAGCTGAAATCGCGGCGATGATTAATCCTGGAATTGGGCCGCGTCAGCACATATTACCCAGGTAAATCCTGGGAGCTAGCTTTAGTCAATAGCTTCACTCCATAGCCTGAGTAACATGTGTGACAGCCCAAGCGATCGCCTAGGTTTGATCTTTTAATTGGAATGTTTTTCTGAAAATCCACTGCATTAAGCTGGGGAAAGTGCGGCTCGCTGCAATTGACATATTTGCCGAACCAACAACGACCTCAGCTTTTTTATGAGCGATCGCGCTCCAAATGGCCTGTGCCACATCTTCTGGCTTCTCTACCACAGGCACCTTCAAAACTTGTTCTAACTGTTCCTGCCGCGCTTGCTGATCTTGAGTATCTTTACCCCGGAAGATAGCTCGCTGCATAAAATTGCTTTTGATCACATTGGGATAGATGCCCGCGACATGAATCCCTTTGGGAGATAGCTCCGAGTGCAAGGATTCCGTCAGGCCAGTCACAGCAAATTTGGTTGTGCAGTAAGGAGCCAAATAAGGAACCGGAACTTTACCACCAATAGAACTCACATTGACGATGGTGCCAGTGCCACGCTGAAGGAAGTGAGGAAGCAAGGCATGAATAGCATGGATATATCCCCATAAGTTAAGGTCGATAGCTTGGTGCCAGTCATCTAAAGAGAAGGCTTCGACCGGACCAGAGAGATATATCCCAGCATTATTCACTAAAACATCTAAGTGGCCGTAATGTCCTAGAGCTTTGTCAACGAGTGTGTTTACCTGAACTGGATCTTTCATATCCGTTACCACAGGCAATACATCTCGTCCCAGCGATCGCACTTCACTGGCTGTCGCGTCGAGTCGGTCGCTATGGCGCGCTGCTAGGACTAAGTCATAACCTTGGCGAGCTAGAAGCAGGGCTGTTGCTTTGCCAATGCCTTCAGAGCCGCCTGTAACTAATGCTGTAGGAGCCATAACTGTTTATAAACATCGTTTTACTCTTACTAGCTTGTGTAACAATACGTTAGAAATCCTCTCACTTTCGCCGGATTTCGTTTGCAATTCAGCGATTGGCGCAAGTTTCTTCAGCCAAATCTCACTTTCGAGGTTCGATGAGAGTTGATAGAGTTCTGGCACGGCAAATTTTGGGAATTAATGGATTGTGGTAAGATTACGGCTCCTGTGTCGCAGTTGAAACCAGCTTCTCTTTCACTTCTAACCAGGTCAGGAGATAACCTCAGTGGGATGGCTCGCTTAAGTCGAATGAATCAATGGGTCACTGCACTTGTGAAAGCGGTTGTGCGTCTCCTCCATCGCTCTAGGCTTAGAAAACCCCAAAACCTACAGCGATCGCCTCAACCTACCGTCTCCCAGACTGCTCTGCCCGCTCCCCCCATCCCTAGTAATGAAGCCGAACGGCTAGAAGCCTTAAAGCAATACAACATTCTGGATACCTTGCCGGAAGAGGCATTCGATGAATTAACCGCTTTGGCGGCGCAGATCTGTGGTAGCCCCATTTCCCTGGTTAGCTTAACGGACTCCCATCGGCAGTGGTTTAAGTCCAAGGTCGGCATAGATGCTGTGGAAGTCCCCAGAGAGCAAGCCTTCTGTGCCCATGCGATCGCTAAGCCAGATGAATTGTTCGTGATCCCCAATATGCTCGAAGACGATCGCTTTGCTGAGAATCCTCTCGTCACCCAAGATCCCAGCATCCGCTTCTACGCTGGGGCACCACTTGTGACTCCAGATGGTTTTCCCTTGGGCACGCTTTGTGTCCTCGATCGCATGCCTCGCAACCTCACCGCAGAGCAAAGAAAAGCCTTGCAAGTCCTAGGGCGACAGGTCATTACTCAAATGGAACTGCGCTTGCAAATTGAGAAACTAGAGCGCCAAATTTCTCGCTATCAGCAAGCCGAAGCCAAACTACGAGCCTCCGATCAGCAAGTCGTAGATCTACTAGAAGGCATGACGGATGGTTTTTGGGCCTTAGACCGTCAGTGGCGCTTCACTTTTGTCAACCAACGAGCAGGTCAGATTTTACAGAAACTCCCAGAGGAATTGCTAGGTAAAGTCATTTGGGAAGTTTTGAGTGACTTAGCAGGTTCAAAATTTGATCAAGAGTTTCATAAAGCGGTTACTCAGCAGGTTAGCGTCAATTTTGAGGAGTTTTATGCTCCTCTAGGCCGTTGGATTGAAGTCCGAGCGTTCCCTTCCTATGAAGGTCTATCTGCTTTTATCCATGACATCACAGTGCGACGAGTGATGGAAGAAGCCTTGCGCTACCAGCAAGAACAGACAGACCGTCTACTCTCAAACACATTACCTGCGCCGATCGCCAAGCGCCTCAAATTCCAAGAAGACGCGATCGCGGATAGTTTTGAAGAAGTGACGATCCTCTTTGCCGATCTAGTCAACTTTACCCAATGGGCCAGCGAAATCACCCCGACAGCCTTGGTTAGCTACTTAAATGAAATTTTCTCTGTGTTTGACCAACTCACTGAAAAACACGAATTAGAAAAAATCAAAACCATTGGGGATGCCTATATGGTGGCGGGAGGATTGCCTATCCCTTCAGAGCATCATATAGAGGCGATCGCAGAGATGGGGCTGGATATGTTGGATGCAATCAAACAATTCAACACTAAACATGGCACGAACCTAAATTTATGTGTTGGCATCAATACTGGGCCTGTGATAGCAGGGGTAATTGGCACCAAAAAGTTCTCCTATGATCTGTGGGGAGATACCGTTAACCTAGCTAGCCGTATGGAATCTCACGGTCTACCAGGTAGAGTTCAGGTGACTGAAACCACCTATCAGCATTTGCAGAATTTGTACTCGTTTGAAGAGCGAGGTCTAGTTGAGATTAAAGGCAAAGGCTTGATGAAAACCTATTTGATAACTGGTAGAAAATCTTAGAGGCAGCTACAGCCTGTTCTCCTCAATAGGCTTTGCCTCTAGTCTACTTTCGCCTTAAAGCGGACAAAACCATAGGAATTGGTGGATGAACCAGAGACGGGTGCTTTGGGGATATTACCAAGATTAACCACGATCGCGCCATTACCATTGGTGCTGGTGTTAGTGGCTGGGCAAGGCTGGGGACTTTTGCCACCAACAGGAACAGGTACGGTTGTGTTACTGGCATAGAAGCGACCTGTATCTCCATCTGCAATGTTGGTGTAGGAGACTTGTGTGCCGTTGATGGAGGCGGTCATGCTGCGATCGCTCCCTGAGGTGCCACCTGATGCAGGCGTAACGCTATTGAAGGCATCAGGTACTAAAGTTTGATTCTTCGGCACCAAGTCGCAGAAGGTGACATTTTGAGCATCTGATCCACCATCCGAGAGGAAATAGATCGTGTACTCTACCTCGTCTCCAGGCCTAACTACCCCCCCATTAATGGCACCTCGTAAAGATGTAGCGGTGGGTGCTGGCCACTTTGCTGAGCTGTCATCAGCACTATTGGGGTCATCAACAAAACCAGCAATATCAGTACCGTTGATACTAGTAATGCGCTTAACCAAACGTAGTTGAGCGGGCGTTACCGTCACTGTATCTGTATCAGTGCTGCTGTTATTACCAGTATTGGGATCAGTGACTCCGGTTGGTGCAGCGACAGTCGCTGTGTTAACGACACTACCTGTGGCTGTGGGAGAGATAGTACCGCTTAAGGTCAAAACGATACTCTGCCCACTCGCCAGATTTAGCCCTGTCCAAACTCCTGTACTGCTGTTATAGGTTCCCGTTGTGGTTGTAAAGACAGGATTTTGGATTACAGCCGGGAGAGCATCCGTAACCGTAACACTGCTAAGAGTGCTAGGGCCATTATTCGTCACCGTAATGGTATAGACAACAGAACTACCAGGCGCAACACTGGTTTGATTATCCGTTTTGTTAATGCTGAGGTCTGCGGTGGGTGTGAGCGTATTCTCATCGGTGCTGCGGTTGTTATTAATATTAGGATCTGTCACACCAGAGGGAACCGCTACATTCGCTGTATTGATTAAGCTACCTGTAGCGCTGGGAGAAACAGTACCTTTGACGGTATAGGTTGCCGTTCCTCCACTTAGCAGGTTGACCGCCGTGTTGATGGCATTACCCGTACCATTCACTGCACTACAACTTGAACCAGAGGAAGCGCTACAAGTCCACGTTACTCCTGTAATGCTGCTCGGAACGGTATCTGCGATCGCTGCTCCGGTGACGCTGCTAGGGCCGTTATTCGTGACTGTAATGGTATAGGTGATGGGGCTACCTGGCGTTACAGTCATCTGTCCATCTGTTTTATTAATGCTTAAGTCAGCGCTAGGAGTGACGGTAGTAGTCACTTGAGCATTAGCAGCAGTACCGTTGTTGTTCGTAGGTGTGGGGTCACTGGTGCTAGAAGTGCTAGAAACAATATCTGTGAGAGTGCCACCATTAGCAGAGGCAGTCAGGCTAACGGTGTATTTGAGAATCTCACCATTGGCAAGGCTGGCAACGGCAGGAAAAGTGACAATCCCTGTTGAAGAATTGTAGATGCCGCCATTCGAAGCAGTGACACCTGTTAGACCTGTTCCGATGTTGTCGCTGACTACGACATTCGTTGCAGTGCTAGGCCCGTTGTTGACGGTAGTTAAGTTGTAAGTGACAGTCGAACCAGCAACAGCAGTAGTCGGGCCAGTTTTGGTAGTCACTAAATCGGCGCTAGGAGTGACGGTAGTAGTCACTTGAGCATTAGCAGCAGTACCGTTGTTGTTCGCTGGTGTGGGGTCGCTGGTGCTAGAAGTGCTAGAAACAATATCTGTCAGCGTCCCACTAGCAGGAGCCGTAACGCTGACAGTATAAGGTAGAGCAGCCCCATTAGCAAGGCTAGGTACGGCAGGGAAGGTGACAATGCCAGTTGTGGAGTTATAAACACCACCATTTGAAGCTACTACGTTGGTTAACCCAGTGCCGATGTTGTCACTGACAACGACGTTACTGGCAGCGTTAGGGCCGTTGTTGATAGTGGTCAGGGTGTAGGTAACGGTTGACCCTGCTAAGGCTGTGGTTGGCCCTGTTTTAGTTGTCACCAAATCTGCTTGAGGAGCACCAATCGGAGCAGGTGTGCCTACTGCAAAGTAGGTCCACTGCGCTCGTTGCACTGGGTGGCTAGATGAACCAGCATTAGCGTTAGTACCGCCACCAAGCCGTGGTCGGAGCCGAACTAAGTAATATTTGTTGTTAATTAAAGTGTTAGCAGAAAAGCTGGCAAAGTTTGTATTGGCAGTTAAGCTGCTGCCAACTACCTTAGAGTAATAAAAACTACTAGATATAGAACTATCAGCAGCTGCACCTGAATTTAAGGTGTAGTTAGGCGTCCAAGACGAAAGCGTTGTTGCAATATTGGTAGAGTTATTAGCATAGTCTGTCTCAGGATCACCTGTAGGAGGAACGTCTAGACGGACAATATCTACAATGTCGTTGAATGTGTCCCCCCAGCTAGGCAATTGAGCGCCTGTTGTTGTGCTGGGAGTCGTGGTTGTATCATTAGCACCCATCGTAGAATTTTCGATGGTGATTGTATCGGTCGTTGCATAAACTGTCTTGTTTGCAGTTAACAAAACTGAGGAAGTATTACCAGGTTTAGTGGCTCTGTTTCCTCCACAGTCGGAACTAGAACGGTAAATTACGCTTTGAGAGGTTGCTGCTGTACCGTAATAAGTACTGAAGTCACTGCTAAAAACTTCAACTCTAAAATTAATCGGGGTAGACTGACCGCTAGCTAAACCTAGAGCATTGATCAATTGTTGAACATTAAGACCAAAGTTTGCCCTAACTGTATAGCTACCCCCATTCGCAATAATTGGGGTATTAGTAACCTGACCATAACTATCGTCCCAGTTGGCACCACCCACACTGGGGGTTCTGTTCATGTAGGTTGGGCCGCCATATAGTAGGTCTTCAGACAAGGTACGGGTAGTACCACCGCGAGTAGATATTGCTCGAAAGACGACTCGAAAAGCTTGGTTGGTACCTGTTGTGTTAGTCAGGTTGGTAGCAACAGTAATCGTATCTCCTGAGTTAGGCCCTAAGTCAGGAATCGTTTGTACGCAACCATCATCAAGGATAGTGAATGAAGGGCTACCAACCGAGACTCCTGACACTTGAGCTTGAACTGCCTGAGGTATTGGAAGTTGACTGCTGACCCCAAGAGCGATCGCGCTGAAGAGACTAGCAACACGCTTTGACTGTTTACGTAGTTTATATAGCTGTGGTTTCATAGTCTTTTCTCTCAGGGGCAGGAGTCACAGGGAAGAGCGTGCTAGTAGTCGTTACTAGGAGCTTCTGGTTGCAGGTCGGCTTCTTTCGGCTCAGAGATAATCTCTACAACTCGGATATCTTGGCAAGTGAATTTGCACTGCTCCCTCAGGCTTATAGCAATACACTGCTTCCAGCATTCCCGCAAATGAGGTTTGATGCGCTTTGATAGCCGCGAATTACGCCTTCTAGCCGAATTTCATGTAGTATCCCGGCAAAACTATTGCCAACAATGATGTTTCGTGCAAACTGCGAGTTCTCCCATCTGGCCTTAAAACTCCCAGAAAGGAGCCTAAAGAAATGTTTGCGGGATGTAGGTAGAGCAATTTTCATAGCGATGCACCTACATGAGCAGAGGAATGAAGCAATGACGTTGGTGCAGATGACTGAGTTGTGGAATTGTTGTTCGAGGTGGTTGGAGTGGGTGCTACAACATTCGCTGGTGTAGAGGGAACTGCTGGCTGAGTAGCAACTGGCTTCACTTCAGATTCTTGTTGCTGTCGAGGCGGGACTTTTTGTAACCCAAAGCCATCGAATAACTCGTTGAGCTTCACGGTTAAACCGAGGTAAGGTCCATCCACGGTGCGAGAGCCACTGAAATCGCGATCGCTAGCACGTCCAAAGCCGTAGCCCGCCGAGAGCCGCAAGTTAGGAGTCATGTAGTAGCCTGCTTCAATGTTGAAGCCAGTCTCGCTATAACCTAGGTTGGGTTGATTAATCCAACGAGCTTCTCCGACTAAATCCCAACTGTAGCCGAGACGATAGGTAGCGCGGAGTTGAGCTAGAGAGACATTGCTAGTACCAACCAAGTCTTTGGCGAGGTAGGTAGTGCTGTGGCGGTAAGCATATTTCCCGTAAAATTCCCAGCGCCAGTTCGGAGCATAGATGGCTTCAGCAGCAAAGAGTTGTTCTTCCGAACCAGTACCACTGCCTAATAAAACAGAGTCAGGAATCGTAGCAGGATTTTGGCGATATTCATAACGCAACAGAGCATTAAATTTATCATCATGGATATCGCGGTAAGCTAGTCCGACCTTCAGCGTTTTGGTATCTCCCAATCCTGTGAGTTTTTGGTTTGCAGCGTTGGCTTGGTTGTAGCGAACCAAGGCGGTGAGAGAGGGTGTGATTTTGCCTGTTGCCGCAGCCGTAATAACTGTGTTGCTACCTTCAGAAGAAGAACGGTGTTCGTAGCGAGCGCTGGCTTGAAACTTAGGATTATCTGTGTACTCTAGACCGACACTATAGCTACTACCAGAAGCTAACCCTAAAGCCGAAGCACTTTGACCTGTGGCGAAAGGTTGCAGATACTGAGGGCCAGCCGCTGTTCGCTTAGTAAAGTCACCAAAAACATGTTCATAAGCGAGATCCATCCGCAGACCAGGAGCGATATTCCAGCGTTGATTGAGGCCAACTGCACCTTGCATTTTCATGCCGTCACCCCCACCCAATAGTGTGTAGCGTCCGGTCAAGGTGGTGTCAGAACCGAGTTTGTAAGAACCATTTACATCTAGGCTGGTGATGGCATTGCCTGCATATTGTCCACGGGTAAAGAACTGCTGAGCCAGACGAACATTGACCCCAGACATCACTGCCCAATCTAAACCGAGGAGGGTGCGATCGCTATAAACGCTGTCTACTTTTGAGGAGAGCGTAGTTTCGTTTTGTGCCAGCAAGGTGAGGTTGCTAGCGAGAGGAACTGTCAGCCGAGAGCGTAACTGATCTGACTTGCCGCTGAGTTCGGGAGAGAGACGGTCTTCGCGATCGCGGTGAATCCAATCAAGATCTAGTTTTGACTTGCCAATCTTCTGTTGAATGCCTGCCGAGATAGTCGTCAGGGAGTTGTCTACTGGGCTACCAGGGAGAGCTTGAGAGCGAGGCGCAAACAGATCTTCAAAGGTGTCGAGAGGACGGGGAGCCACACCATAGTTGTCTTCGTGGTCGTACTGCGCCCGGAGATTAGTGGTATCAGATAGTTTGCCTGTAACCTGAGCGCCGTAGCGAGTTTGTCCTGGTACAAAGCTAATGGTGGCATTGTTCGAGAAACCTGGGTCAGCAGCACGGTAATAAGCTCGTCCTTGAATCCCTTTGGCAATCTCACCCTGAGCTTCTAAACGATACGCAGAACCACTCACCTTGCCCATGACATCAGAGTCATTGTTGGAGTGAGCATATTCAGCAATCAGTTGCCCTTTGGAACCTAAACTGATCAGGGCATCGGCCCCATAAAGCTCAAAGTCACGAATACCTTGATTTTCTTTAATGTAGGTAGCGCCTAACCAGCTTTCATGATTGAGTGTGCGATCGAGGTGGTATTGAACCCGACCAGCATAGATGTTGCTGGAACCTTGGCTTTCGTATTGGTAGGTGGCTACAATTCGCCGAACTAATACCTCGCCATCTGCGCCGATGTCTGTACGAAGTAAAGGTTGGCGGAAGATCAAAGTGCCGCGATCGTAGTCAACATCATAATCAGCGCCTCGATTGAGTGCTTGACGATCGAGTACTGTACCAGGACGATTGAGTTCTTCTAATTCAACAAAGACATTTTCACTACCAGGAACTAGGAGGCGACGAGAGAGAAAGTAGTAACCACTGGTGCCATCCGGTGCGATCGTATCTCTTTGGAATCCTTCTACATCATTACCGTAGAAACCTGTAACTTGTAGATCACCAAGGCTATAGTTAGCTTTGAAGCCATGTAGTTGCCGTGAGATCGCTGTAAATTGTTGTGATTTTGTCGCAAATTCGTTGGTGTTGTAGTCGCCCCACATTGCAAAGTCAGGCGCGGCACCTGCAACCTTAGCGGAACGTTCTACTTTTAAATAAAGGCTATCTTTGGAGGGGGTAAGATTATCAACCCGAGAACTGTCGCCATAGACAGGATAGTTTTGCTCACAAAATTGCACATCGCGATATAAGCGGCTGTTATTATCACAGGTTTGGTTGAGGTTGCGATCGCTATTGTAAGCTCCTGTAAATAGCCACTCTCCTACCTTTCCTGTAGCAAATACGGAGCCTCTTACGTCTAACTCTGTAGAGTTATCCCCATCAGGAGGGAGATAGTCACGGAAGCTACCATAATAGTCGCTACCTCGTCGGCCCAAGCGGACATCAATCACGCCTGTAGCGATCGAGGGACGTAGATTAGTTTCAAACTGAATTTGAGTAAAGGCTTCTAAAGTATTGGCTGTAGCTCGAATTGTAGTGGTCTGAGCATTTAGGCCAGAACGGAGATTAGCAGTAAATTGTCCTTGGCGAGCCTGCACCTGAAACCCTGGCACATCCGGTTTATAGTCTGCACCGACAAATTCTCCAGCATTGGCAACCAGTGTAATAATTGCTTCTTGATTGGCTCGATTGCCTCTCTCATCAAGCAACTCTCCTTGTACGGTTGCAGTTGAGCGACCATCTGCTGGGATACGTGTTTCTACAGTTTGAATTTTGAGTTGTTTGGCTTCTCCTCGCACCTGTACAGAAACTGCCACAGCGTCTCCTGTAACACCGTTGGCAGTCGCTCGTGCAGTGATGGTATTTTCTCCTCCCTTTAGAATGACTCCATACCAAGTTTGAGTCATGACACGAGTTTGAGCATCCATCTCTGTTCGGCCAATCAGAGAGGAGTCAGCCGTCACACCATTGACTTGCAGTTGAACTTCAGCCCCTTCTGCAAACTGAAGGATGACAGTTGTCGCTGGTGCATCTAAAACGGTATTTGGGGTTGGTGTGACGATTCTAATTTCTGTGGCGGCTAAGGGAGCTGCGGTATTTGTAGTTTCGGTAGCTGTTGCAGCAGGGGCTTTGGCAGTCCCATCCGGACTTGTAGTTGTTGCAGGATGACTGGTTGTTTCAGGTGCTACTTCTGCACTAGGCGCTACTGATGAGGAGTCTGAGTTAGAGGGTGCGATCGCCTGAGCTGTGAGTAACCCATCCGAGAACTGGGGCGAAAAAACTAGAGGATTCAGGATCCCATTGCTTGAAGAAACCGTAGATAGCTGGGTAGTAGATATATCTGGAATAGAGGTGTCAACTCCAGTGCTGGTCTGAGCAGAAACAGGAGATAAACTGAAACCTACAGTACCTGTAATAGCTCCCATCAAGATCAGCTTTAAGGCGTTAAATTTGGAACCTGTAGGTCTCGTAGTCATCTTAAGGTCACAAGGTAGATGAGTAGAATAACAAAGCAGCTCTCCTACAGGGCTAGCGGATGACTAAAAGCTGCTCACGCTGTTGGATTCGGCTATGTGAGGTAGGAAAAACTCGATATCCTTAAAGATACAGACTTAAGCTTGTAAATCATTGGGCTGTTTTACTGGAGTGTTGTCCGCCTTTTAACTGATCTGCCCTAGGAACAGTCGTATATTTACTGGGCTTTAGCTTCATTAGCGGTTGGAGTGACAGCAAAGTTCATCCTGACCAAGCCGCTGGGTTCTAAATGTACCAGCCGAGATTGGCTGTTTCGTTCTTTGAAGTAGAGGTTAGGAGCGAGGGTGTAACCTGGAAGGCTAGTGAGATCTAAAACACCAGTTCGATAGCCGGAGATCACATTGGCAACCGAGAACAAACCGTTGGGGTCGGTGGTGATACGATTGCCGTCATCCATAAAGACCACCGCATTAGGGATTCCTGGCTCGTTCGGTTGTTGTTCACCGTCAAAGTTTTTGTCAACAAATACCCGACCAATGATGGTGCCGCAGTCAGATAAAATCCCGGTTCTAATCCGCAGTTGATGAATAGCTGGGCCATCCTTAACACTCAACTGGTTATCAGCCCGCTCAGCATTGACGATCGCCGAGTTTTGTCCTGTCCCACGCAAAGCATCAGGAGTGAGAGTGGCTGCATAAGCAATGTTGAGGACAGAGTTCTGCTGAGAGCTGGTCGCAGGGAGTGTGATTTCTTCAGCTTTGAAAGTCACTGTTGAACCAGTTTGAACGGTGGTAATCGTGACCGGAGTATTGTTTAATTCGCCCCGAACAGATTTAGGTAAAAAGCTAAAACCCAGCGGTAGAGTGTCTGTAGCTGTGACATTGTTGATCGCAGCACTCGCCAAATTGCGTACCGAGAGACGGTAAATTACTGTATCTCCGGGTTCTGCAGCAGCGCGATCGCCTGTTTTAACAATTTGAACTTCTTGAGACTGACAAACATCAGCATCAATATCGAGAACAGCTAAAAGCAATCCTGTTTTCTCTGCATTACGCAGATTGATGGTGCCACTTACAGAAGTTCTTTGGTCAGTTGTGCTAATGGGCCTACCGTCCAGGGAGGTTGCAGTATAAGCAACAACTGCCTCTTGGCGGTCTGTAATTGTAATTCGGATGCGGCGTTGACTATAAATAGAATTTTCAGGTGTGTTGATGACTAAAACATAAGAGCGACCCACATCAAGTTGACCTTTAGCAGGATCGAGTAAGAAGTTATAACCGCCTTTATCGCTATTGCTTAGGGGGAATGGATTGATATTTGTGACATTAGGAGCAAGACCACGAGGGATATTGTTATTAGGGATATCAGGAACTTCTGTTCTGGTGAGGCTAACTAGATTTTTTAGCTCGGTGCCTGTAGGGTCACTGGGATCAGCCTCATACAAGGCCAAACTGAAGCCTGTGTAATCGCTGAGTTCTTCTCCAGCGCATCCTTTTAGTCTTCCAAAAGGATCTACTAAGATATCAACTGTATTGATGAGCTGACCAGAAGTGGCTTGTATAGTTGGGCCTGAGAGAGAGTCACTGTATGTAGCCTCAGCACGGTTACTTAGTTGAGTTGAGGTGAAGTCCTCTGCTAGCACTAACATTGGACTCTGTAGGATACCACCTGCAACAGCGATCGCCATCAGTTGGCGATACCAATGGGTATGTGCGCGCATTGGGTGCCGTGTTTGAGGATGAACCATATCTCTATCTTCCGCAACCCTAGGAATCAAGCATAAGTAAGACCATGCGGTCAGTGCTAGAAACCAGCCTGACCACTTTGATTTGATAAAAAGATATCTGATGAAAATTTGATAGAAAGGGAAATACTATGGAGCGATCGCTAATCTATCAAGTTGCGATCGCTCCATAGAGATTTAGCGGACCTTAACTTGATACATTGCTTTTACCGCTCCTTTGGGGCTAACAGCGGAAGCAAAATTCCAGCGGATATTGGTGTAAGCTTCTGCTGGAGCGGGCTTCGTTTCTACTTTGCCATTGGGGAGCTTGACTTGAATCATGGGCTTTTCTACAAAGCTGCTGCCTTTGTTAATGCTGTAAGTAATCTTGGCAGCGCTGTTGGTGCTAGCGGTTGCAGAATTCAGTGTATAAACCATTCCTTGGGGAACTGCTTGATTCACCACTAAATTCTTGACTGGGCGATCGCTCTGGTTGGCACCTGTAACCGTGTAGCGCAACACATCTCCAGGTTGTACTGCAACTTCACCTTGCAAAGGTTGCCAAGTTACTTGAGGTTTGCCTTGTACATCAGCTTTAACCACTTGCTTTTCGGCAGAGAGGTTTAACTGAACTTGGCCTTTGGGTTTGACATTCTGAGCGATCGCGGTTCCAGCTTGCTGCCAGCTAGCAAATACAGGCATTTCGCTAACAAAAGGAACAGTGACGACGAGGGCGATCGCACTTAAGCCAGCAATAGAAAAGCGTTTCATGTCAAGTCTCCGAATTTCTGAATGAGTGAGTAGAGCGAACGTGGGGGAAGGAGTGGGACACCCCTTTTTTAGGGTGCCCCGATGCGCTTACCGAATCTAGTTAACTTTGCGTTGGAAGGTGAAGGTACCGCTGGTATTAGGTGCCACAGGAATGTTTACTGTGTCCACATACTTGGTTGCAGTCGCCTCATCAGGTGTGAAGATGATAGTGCCAGTAGCATCAACCGAGGTGCCAGGCACAGAACTGGTATCTACAGTTCCGTTACCGTCATTGTCTTTAGCCCAGCTGTTGGTGCCCGCAGTGCCATCCTCAGTAATCACTACCTTGTTGGCGCTTAAGGTGACGTTGCCTGTGCCCACCGGAGCTGAAGAAACGTTGGTGTAGGTAATCCGGTACTCAATAATGTTGCCTGCTCCAGCGTTCTTAACAGTAGTGCTGAAGGTACCATCAGCAGCAGGAACAGCAGATCCTGTGCCTTGAAGTACACGAGACTCTTTAACGAGCTTCAAGTAGCCAGTATAAAGTTGGTCGATGGTGGTGTTTTGTAGCTCGCCTGTAGTGATGCTGCCGTCATTATTGGTATCGACGAAAGCTGTGATTGGCACTGGATAGCCTACCAACTGAAGGCTACCTGTGGGTAGATCAACTGTTACTTGATAATTAGCAGTGATACCTGGCGCTAGATTAGCAATTTCTACTGGATTAGTTGCACTAATGGCCTGACCATCTGCGGTCGTACCAGAACCCGACGTAAATGTGAAGGTTGTGCCGTTGTAGGTGTAAGTTGCGGTCTGCGTACCGGAAGTAATAGTCACCAAAGTGCCAGCAGGTAAGGAAGCGGCTGTGGTCGGTGGCGTTGGTAGCAGGGACATGGTCAACGGATCAGTGGTTGAGCCGTTCTGAACGGTATTAGTAAAGGTAACTGCACCAGGATCAATCGCAGCCGCAGGATCAGTGCCAGGAGCAACAAAGGTGGTTTTGTTGGTAAAGTCATCGTTGTTGCTGCTAGGACCAACTGCATCAGCAACCCCACTAGGACCGTTCACCATGACTGGTAATGCACCAATCAAGGTTTGTTGTGTTGCACTTGCTTCGCGCTCACCATTCGCCGGAGCACCTGCTACTTCATTGATTGTGCCATCTGGGTTATCTACAGTCCGCACTTCCTGAGCTAAGGCTGTATCAGTTATGTCTGCTTGGTTCTGCGTTAGAGGGGTATTGTCATTGGGGCCAGTATCACCCAGAAGAACGGCAAGAGAAGAACCAGAGGTCGCTGTACCACTTACTGTAACTACAGCTCTCGCGAGTACCGTACCACCTACTGCAATGGAACCTGTGGTGACACCACCTGCGGGAACGTCAATATAGGTTGTACCGCCATCAACACTATATTGAACTTTGGAAACAGTGCCAGGGCCAGCCACTGTGGCGGTTGAAGGAATGAAGATTTTGGTGGTGTCGTTACCAACGTTAGTGATGGTGTAGTTGTAGTTGAGAATGTCACCCGGTTGAATAGTCCCACCATTTACGTCAATAATGCCGCTGGGGGTTGCAGTGATACCTGCAATTTCTGCTACTTTAATAACGACAGTGTTAGAAGTAGCGTTAATGGGAACTCCCGGAGCATTGGGGTCTTCGTAGGTTGCTGTTGCCGTGTTGCTGATGGTGGTTCCCGCAGCTGTTTGTGCCAAAGTTGGAAGTGCCAGTTGAAACACACCACTTGCAATTAACAAACCTGCAACCAAAGAGCGGTAGCTGAACTTTGAACGGATGCTGGTTTTGTTGCTCGAAATCACTCTTTTCACTGGATGATGCCTCTTGTATTGCTTTAACTAATCCTTTTGCCCAGGATTTGGAAGACTGCGGGAACCTTTGAAAGCTGGAATCCTGACTCTCTTAACTACAAGCTTTGAGTAGAGATGTTATTAACAGTTAGCCAGAATACTGGGATTTAAATATCAGTAATTCGCACCAACTTTATCGAGATAGCCTGAGCTGTTAAGTAGAACCACCAACTCGAGTGCTTGGGTTCTAATAACCTTGAAAACTAGTATTCGCTGTAAATCAAAAAAACGATTCAGCACAATAGCGCATGTCTTGTCAGCACAACGCGCAAGATCAAAA
Source organism: Trichocoleus desertorum NBK24 (assembly GCF_030409055.1). Lineage (GTDB taxonomy): Bacteria > Cyanobacteriota > Cyanobacteriia > FACHB-46 > FACHB-46 > Trichocoleus > Trichocoleus desertorum_B. The sequence continues at coordinate 5,394,014 of NZ_CP116619.1, forward strand.
AACTCGCTTAAATCCTTGCTGTGCAGTAATTCTGTGAATTCAAATCAGTGTAAATAAGGATATTTTTTATTGGAAATTGAGCGTTCTAAAAATCAATGACAAAATTACTATGACTGTTAATCTGATGTTAACTTCCAATCTCGTAGACAATCTTTTTAAGTGTTTTTATCCCTTTAAGGCTGTTAGACCTGTAATAAGAAGCAAGAAGCTAGTAATTCTACTGTTTTGATTTCAGTTACTCTATTTTGAACTACCAGTTTTGGATACATAAATTCACATACTCTGATGGGGCGCAGTAGGATGCCTGTAGATGATTTGGAAAGGCAGCGTTCTTATGAGCTTTAAAAACAAAACGGTTATCCTGACAGGAGCTTCAACTGGAATTGGCCGAGCACTCGCAATTACCCTGGCTCAGCAGCAAGCCAATTTGGTTTTAGCGGCTCGGAATGCTACCGCCTTGGTGGAGACGGTAGAAGCTTGTAAACAACAAGGAGGACATGCGATCGCCCTGCCCACAGATGTGACTGATCCAGATGCTTGCAAACGCCTAATTGAGGAAGCTGTTCAGCATTTTGGCGGAATTGATTTTCTCGTAAACAATGCTGGCATTGGCGCGATCGCTCGGTTTGAAGAAGTCACAGATCTCTCTATCTTTGAACAGGTGATGCGAGTCAATTATTTGGGAGCAGTCTACTGTACCTACCATGCTCTCCCTCATCTGAAGGCCAGTAAAGGATTATTAGTGGCGATCTCTTCTCTCTGTGGCAAGCAAGGAGTACCCACGCGATCGGGATATGTAGCAAGCAAACATGCCATGCAAGGCTTCTTTGATACGCTTCGGATTGAACTGCAAGGCACAGGCGTAGATGTGTTGGTCGTTTCTCCAGGATTTGTTGCTACGGATATCCGAGAACGGGCTTTAGGTGCAGATGGCCAACCATTAGGACATAGCCCTAGAGATGAAGGAAAAAACACGATGCCTGTAGGGGAATGTGTGCAGCAGATTATTCACGCGATGGAGCGACGGCAGCGAGAACAGGTAATGACACTGAAAGGCAAAGTGGGGCAATGGCTGAAGTTAGTAGCACCTAGCTTCGTCGATCGCCTAGCCGCTAATGCAGCTCGTACTCAGTGAGGAGAACTCGGTCCCAAACCTGACCTAATTGCTCTAGCTGGCAATATTTGTTGTAGCGATCGCACATCATCACGGCCTCCAGATTTCCATCTAGTGACTCTAGAGATATGAGAATTTCAGTTGCAAGGCTTCTGTCCTTTGATGGATATAACACTACCTATACCAAGTGTTATATAGGTTGAAGGTAAAATTTGATGGTTTCCTATGCCAGCGATCGACCAAACGGAGCTAGCAGATCTGGTGCGAGAAACGCGACAACGCCTAGAGCTTTCACAAGCCAAATTTGCTGCGAAGCTGGGAGTTTCATTTCAGAGCGTCAATCGCTGGGAGAATGGGCGAACCAAACCTCTACCCATTGCGCTGAAGCAGATTGAGCATTTGCTGCATCAGATGGGCGAATCGGGTAAAGATTTGCTCGTCAAATACTTCTCAGAATAGGAATGGAATCTTTATGTCCGAAAGACTCCATCGTTCTGTCTCTTCTGGTAATGACCCGTCTCAAAAGAGTGCTCAAGCTGTCACTGAAGCTAATGTTCGAGTGACAACAGCATTGGCACTGTGTCAAAGCGAGGAATTTAATCAGCAGATCCTTGACAGCAGTGATGACTGCATTAAGGTGTTGGATTTAGAGGGACGACTTCTGTTGATGAGCCGTGCAGGGCAAATGTTGCTGGGCATCCACGACATCACGCCTCTCCTCAGCACCTCTTGGATAGAGTTTTGGCAAGGCACAGATCAGCAAGCTGCAATTGAGGCGATCGCCAAAGCCAGAGCAGGCGAAGTTTTTACCTTTCAAGGCTATTGCCCGACGCTGGACGGCGAACCCAAATGGTGGGATATCAAAATTAGCCCGATTCGAGGGGCAGACGGACAAATTGAACGATTGTTGTGCATTTCGCGCGATATTACTGATCGCAGGCAGATGGAAGCAGCCTTGCGCGAATCAGAAGCAAAATACCGCATGTTGTTCGAGTCGATCGACGAGGGCTTCTGCATCTGCGAAATGCTGTTTGATGAGGACGGTGAACCCACTGACTATCGATTTCTCGAAGTGAATGCGGCATTTGAACGGCTAACCGGACTAGAGCAAGTGATCGGTAAAACGATACGGGAACTGGTTCCCAATCATGAAGCCTACTGGTTTGAGATCTATGGCAGAGTTGTGCGAACCAGGGAACCCGTTCGATTTGAGCAGCAAGCGATCGCAATGAACCGTTGGTTTGATGTCAACGCCTTTTGCATTGGAGAGCCGCAAAGTAATCAGTTTGCCATTTTATTTACCAACATTAGCGAGGCAAAGCGCATCGAAGCTGAACGCAAAAAAGTTGAGCAGGAACGCGATCGCTTTCTTGCAGTCGGGTCAGATTTGCAAGTAATTATGAGCAGCCACGGGTATTTCCACTGGGTCAGCCCTGCCTTTGAGCGGGTTCTCGGCTGGACGCCTGACGAAATGACATCCCGCCCCTGGACTGATTTTCTCCATCCAGACGATATTTTCGCATCTGTGGCGGAAAGCGTCAGCGTATTGTCTGGCAACGAAACGTTTGCGTTTGAAAACCGCTATCGGCACAAAGACGGCTCCTACCGCTTGTTGCTCTGGAGAGCGCAGCCGCACTTAGAAGCACAAGTGCTTTACGCAACGGCGGTAGATATCACCGAACGTAAACAGGTAGAAGTCGCCCTGCGTCAATCTGAAGAACACTATCGCACGTTGTTTGAGTCGCTCGACGAAGGCTTTTGCACCATTGAAGTACTATTCGATGCCGAGGGCAAGCCGCTTGATCATCGCATTTTGCAAGCGAATCCATCATTTGAGCGGCAGTCTGGTATTGCCAACCCAGAAGGCAAAAGGGCTAGCGAACTCACACCGGGACTGGAACAGTATTGGAATGACCTTTGTGCACAAGTCATTCACACAGGTGAGTCTATTCGCACTGAGGAGCGATCGAGCGCGTCCGATCGCTGGTTCGACGTTTTGGTTTCGCGGGTCGGCGATGCAGCCATGCGCCAAGTGGCGATCGTGTTTACCGACATCAGCGATCGCAAACGGATGGAGATTGCCCTGCGGGAAAACGAGGAGCGTTTCCGCACCCTGGCAGATAATATGTCTCAATTCGCATGGATGGCAGACGAGACGGGTTGGATCTTCTGGTACAACCAGCGCTGGTTTAACTACACGGGAACGACCTTAGAGGAGATGCAGGGTTGGGGTTGGCAACAGGTGCATCATCCGGATCATGTCGAGCGCGTGGTTGAGCATTTCCGCCACTGTTTTGAAACGGGTGAGCAATGGGAAGACACCTTTCCGCTCCGAAGCAGAGACGGAACCTATCGTTGGTTTCTATCTCGTGCCATCCCGATTCGAGATGAGCAAGGACAAATTTTACGCTGGTTTGGCACGAATACTGATATCACCGATCGCAAACAGGCAGAAGCAGCTTTGCGGGAAAGCGAAAGCCGACTGCGATTCATGTTGGATGCTTCCCAAATTGGCGAATGGGATCTCGACCTGACAACGCAACCCCACACCGCTCATCGATCGCTCAGACACGATCAAATCTTTGGTTATGAATCGCTACTACCGGAATGGAGCTACGACATCTTTTTAGCCCATGTTCACCCGGACGATCGCGCCGCTGTGGATGAAAAGTTTCAAGAAACCCTTTCCGCCAGCACTAATTGGAACTTTGAATGTCGAATCATTCATCCGGATCAGAGTATTCATTGGATTTGGGTCCGCAGCAGTGTTTACTGTGACTCTAGTGGTACGCCCACTCGGTTGCTGGGCATGGTGGTCGATATTACCGAAGCGAAGCGCGACGAAGCTGAGCGCGAACGACTGCTACAGCAAGAAAAAGCGGCACGAGAAGAAGCCCAACGAGCCAATCGGATCAAAGATGAATTTCTCGCAGTGCTGTCCCATGAGTTGCGATCGCCCCTCAATCCAATTTTGGGCTGGTCAAAGCTATTACAAAACGGCAAGCTAGACGCAACCAGAACTCAGCAAGCCTTAAAGACAATCGAACGCAATGCCCAACTGCAAGCAGAGTTGATTGAAGACCTGCTGGATGTGTCCCGCATTCTTCAAGGCAAGCTCAATCTAAACGTCACTTCGATCAATCTGGTTTCGATCATTCGAGCCGCGATGGAAACGGTACGGCTGGCGGCAGACGTGAAGTCAATCAAAGTAGAGGCAGACTTTGAACCCAACATCGGTTTGGTTTTCGGAGATGCCACTCGATTACAGCAAGTGATTTGGAATTTGCTTTCCAATGCAGTCAAGTTCACGCCGGAAGGAGGACAGGTAAACATTCGGTCGGAACGCCTTGACTCATACGCTTGCGTCACAGTTAGCGATACTGGACAAGGGATTGCGCCTGATTTTTTGCCCTATGTATTTGACTACTTCCGCCAATCTGACGCCACAACGACCCGAAAGTTTGGGGGACTAGGATTAGGGTTAGCAATCGTGCGGCATTTAGTGGAGCTGCATGGGGGCACAGTTGCAGCTGCCAGCCCAGGAGTTGGCATGGGTGCTACCTTTACGGTCAGGCTTCCACTCATGCCCCTACAGGCGATCGCCAATCAGAGCAGCCAACTATCAAAGCCATTTTCTACCTTGAACGGGACTCAAGTTTTAGTCGTAGATGATGAACCGGATTCCCGAGAGTTTGTAGCTTTTGTGCTGGAGCAAGCTGGAGCCACCGTACTCACCGCAACAACTGCCAATGAAGCCTTGACCCTGCTCGTTCGATCAAAGCCGAATGTGCTGCTGAGTGACATCGGCATGCCAGATATGGACGGCTATATGCTGATGCAACAGGTGAGAGCATTACTGCCAGAGCAGGGTGGACAAATTCCAGCGATCGCGCTTACTGCCTATGCAGGAGACTTCAACCAGCAACAAGCGCTAGCAGCAGGGTTCCAGAAGCACATCTCTAAGCCAGTAGAACCGGAGAAATTGATTCAAGTGATTTCTAGCCTGATTAAGTCCACTTAGCGATCGCCTGGACTGGATGGAGCGATCGCTCACAAATCTAATTTGGTGAAGCACTAGCTTGACGTAGATTTGCTGCGGCTTGCTTAATCGGTTGCAGTAAGGCGAGAGAGATTCGCAAGCTATTTAAGGATGTGTTGTCTGACTGCTTGCTGTCAGGGTGAGGGCCATGAAAATCACTGCCACCGCTCATCAACAACCCATATTGAATGCAGAGCTTCTCTAGCTTCCGCGATTGCTTCAGACTGTGGTTCGGATGATAAACTTCTATGCCCATGAGACCTGCGGCGACTAATCCTGGGAGGGTTTCTTCTACTTCTCCGCCGCGAAATAGATAAGGATGTGCCCACACCGGAACAGCATCACACGTGCGTAATAACTGAAGGCCATCGATCGCTGAGAATTTCTCGTAATGCTCATAGGCGGGCTTGTCATCGCCTAGCCAACGATCGAATGCTTCTCTAGCCGATGGAATATGGCCCGCTCTGACCAAGGCTGTAGCAATGTGGGGCCGACCAGGAGCCATGCCTTCGCCCATTTCAGGTAGCTGGATCGGGTAGCCCAGTTCGGTGAGCTTAGCTACCATCTTTTCGGCCCGCCGCTTGCGGCCTGCTAAGCGCTCTGCTAAAGGTGTTTCTAATTTGTCGCGATCGGGATAGAAACCTAAGATGTGGAGAGAGCGATCGCAATGCACAGTACTGAGTTCTAGCCCAGGCACAATTTCTAAATCATGGGCAGTGGCAGCAGCCAAAGCTTCGTCCCAACCGCCTAAAGTGTCATGGTCGGTGATAGCTAAGGCTTGTACCCCCGTCTGGGCCGCCAACGCCACGAGTTGAGTTGGGGTGAGGGTACCATCTGAGTAGGTGGTGTGGCAGTGAAGTTCGAGCATCTTTAACTATTGTTAGCTATTACTATTGTCAGCTAATTAGATTTTTAGGTAAGTAGAATTGCCGCTCCATTCAGATTGTCAGCTCATTGGGCCGTTAAGGTTTGCGAAGAGGCAAGGAGAGGCGATCGCTGAGTATAACGCGCTCTGAGTGTGACTGTGGTAACAGTAATATGCGGCAACTACCCGCACCGACTTCGGTTCTCCTCACTACTCTAGGGGTGAGAGAGCGCTACAGTAAGTCTAAGGAAATCAACAAAAGTTCATACAGGCTGCTTTGTTGTTGGAGGTGATTGCCTGTTGGATTACTGGCTGAGTGACTGGAGCGTTAGTAGATGCTGATTTGGATATTGACTATTCCTAACCCTGCTAAATCATCTACTGGACTGCTCGGTGCAGCCATTTCATTTGCAGCCGAAATCGCTCGGTAAGGGAAACTCACCATGTTCGAACTTTTTACAGAGAAGGCCATTAAGGCAGTCATGCTATCCCAGGAAGAAGCACGTCGCCTGGGACATAACCTCGTGGGAACCGAGCAAATCCTCCTAGGACTGATTGGCGAGAAGACGGGGATTGCCGCTAAAGTCTTACTTCACTTAGGCGTCAGCCTCAAAGACGCTCGGATTGAAGTTGAAAAAATTATTGGTCGGGGGTCTGGCTTTGTACCCGCTGAACTGCCCTTTACCCCCAAAGTCAAACGTGTATTTGAATCAGCTCTAGCAGAATCTCGCCAATTGGGACAGAACTACATTGGCCCTGAGCACCTATTACTGGGCTTGATCCGCGATGGCGAAGGAGTTGCGGTCAAAGTTCTAGAGCGGTTGAACATCGACAAAGGTGAAGTGCGATCGCGGGTTCTAGAAGCGATTGGTAATGCTCCTGCGGGGGCAGCGGCTCGTTCTCAAGAGCGCGGTTCTGACAAGCGTCCTAGTAAGCTCCGAACCTTAGAAGAGTTTGGCACCAACCTGACTCAAATGGCAATCGATGGCAAGCTTGACCCGATGGTGGGTCGCCAGAAAGAAATCGATCGAGCGGTGCAAATTTTGGGTCGTCGCACCAAAAACAACCCGGTTCTAATTGGTGAACCTGGGGTTGGTAAGACCGCGATCGCCGAAGGTCTAGCTCAACGTATTTCTGACCATGCTGTGCCTGATACTCTGTTTGGCAAACAGGTGATCAGCTTGAGTATGGGTTCTTTGATCTCTGGCACCCGTTATCGCGGAGATTTTGAAGAGCGCCTCAAGAATATTGTGGCAGAAGTGCGAGAAGCGGGAAACGTCATTCTGGTGATCGACGAAATCCATACCCTGGTGGGTGCGGGTAGTGTAGAGGGCGGCATGGATGCTGCCAACTTGCTCAAGCCTGCCCTAGCCCGTGGCGAGTTCCAGTGCATTGGCGCTACCACTTTGGATGAATACCGCAAGCACATTGAGAAAGATGCTGCCTTAGAGCGTCGCTTCCAACCGATTATGGTGGGCGAGCCGTCTGTAGATGAAACCATTGAAATTCTGCACGGACTACGCGATCGCTATGAGCAGCACCATAAAGTGGCAATTGCTGATCTAGCTCTAGAAGCGGCTGCTAAGCTTTCCGATCGCTACATCTCCGATCGCTTTCTACCCGACAAAGCCATTGACCTGATTGACGAAGCAGGGTCACGAGTGCGTTTGAGCCACTCTAAGACTTCTGCCACCAAAGCGTTGAAGCAAGAGTTGCGTCAAGTGACTCAAGACAAAGATGCGGCTGTGGTTGCTCAGGACTTTGACCAAGCGGGCCACCTGCGCGATCGCGAATTAGAGCTAGAAACTCAAATTAAAGCGACTACTGCATCTGAGCAACAAGTCAGCAACACGCTAGCCAATCGGCCTGTGGTTGATGAAGAAGACATTGCCCAAATTGTGGCTTCTTGGACGGGGGTACCTGTCAACAAGCTCACCGAGTCAGAATCAGAGTTGTTGCTGCACTTAGAAGACACGCTACACCAGCGCTTGATTGGTCAAGAAGAAGCAGTAACAGCAGTGTCTCGCGCCATTCGTCGAGCGCGGGTGGGCCTCAAAGATCCCAATCGCCCGATCGCGAGCTTTATCTTCTCTGGGCCGACTGGAGTGGGTAAAACAGAGCTGACCAAGGCTCTAGCTGCTTATTTCTTCGGCTCCGAAGAGGCCATGATTCGCCTCGATATGTCTGAGTACATGGAGCGTCATACGGTTTCCAAGTTGGTAGGTTCGCCTCCCGGTTACGTGGGTTATGACGAAGGCGGTCAGCTCACCGAGGCAGTCCGTCGTCGGCCTTACACAGTCGTGCTATTTGACGAAATCGAAAAAGCGCATCCCGATGTCTTTAACCTGCTGTTGCAGATCCTCGAAGATGGTCGCTTAACTGACGCTCATGGTCGCACCGTAGACTTCAAGAACACGCTGCTGATCTTGACTTCTAATATTGGTTCTCGCGTCATCGAGAAAGGGGGCGGTGGCCTTGGTTTCGACCTCGCGACCGAGACTCAATCCGAAGCACAGTACAACCGCGTGCGATCGCTGCTCAATGAGGAACTGAAGCAGTTCTTCCGTCCAGAATTGCTCAACCGCCTCGACGAGATTATTGTCTTCCGTCAACTCACCCGTGAGGAAGTGAAGCAAATCTCGGATCTCATGGTGCGCGAACTCTCCGACCGCCTCCGGGAAGAACAGGGCATTACCCTGCAAATCACAGAGCGGATGAAAGATCGCTTAGTAGCAGAAGGCTACAACCCTAGCTACGGGGCGCGATCGCTACGTCGAACCATTACTCGCCTCTTAGAAGATGCCTTGGCTGAGGCAATTTTGTCAGGCCGCATCTATAGTGGCGCGATCGCAGTGGTCGATGTTGGTGAAGACGGGCAAGTGCAAGTCCATCCGGAGACGCAAGCTGCCTTGATCCCCGCGATCGCGTAACAACTTCAAACCAACCTAATCGAGTCCCTGGTTTTACAACCGGGGGCTTTTTTTCTTGAGATTGTACGAAAGCAAAGATCTATAAATCGCCTGAAAGACGCGATATTACCAAATGATTTTGGCGAGGGGGACTGAGTTGAGATTCAAATCAAGCCAGGGGGGAGCTGAGGCAATTAGCTCAGTGGCTTGTTCGACTGCTACAGGTTTAGAAAACAGATAGCCCTGCCCAAAGTCACAACCAAGTGCCTTGAGCTGAGCGAGCTGTTCAGCGGTTTCGATGCCCTCAGCGACAACAGTTAGCCCTAATGAATGAGCAATGTTGATGATCAGAGGCACCAATCCTGAACCTTCGGAGCTATCTGTCAGCCGTTGCACAAAGGAGCGATCGATTTTGAGGATATTGATCGGAAAAGAGTGTAAGTAACTCAAAGAAGAATATCCTGTGCCAAAGTCGTCAATGCTGAGCTGAATTTGCCGTTCTCGCAGCTCTTGAAACATGACACTCGCCGATTGAGGATTTTCCATAATCACACTTTCGGTAATCTCCAGCTTTAAAGCTTGAGGATTAACTTGAGTGTCGGCCAAGATTTGATCAATTTGCTCCACTAAATCTGGCTGAGCGACCTGTCGAGCTGACAAATTAACACTGATCGAGAGAGCCAGGTCGGGTAAGCTGTTTGCTTGCCACTGACAGAGCTGCTGGCATGCTTCTCGCAACACCCAATAGCCAATCTGAGTAATTAAACCTGTTTCTTCTGCAATGGGAATAAATGTGGCGGGTGATAGTAGACCCTGCTGGGGGTGTTGCCAACGAACCAAGGCTTCAAATCCCATTAAACGGTGGTTATGCAGTGCCACAATGGGTTGATAATGCACCACAAATTCTTGCTGTTGAATGGCTCGGCGCAGGTCTGTTTCCAGGTGCAAAAGCTGGAGCGCTTTGGTATGCATGATGGGATCAAAGACTTGATATTGTCCTCGACCTAACGCTTTAGCACGATACATAGCCGTGTCTGCATCTCGTAGCAAGTGCTCAGGCTGCTCATGTTCAGCATGGTTGAGGGTAATGCCAATGCTAGCGTTGATAAACACTTCATACCTTGCCAGTTTAAACGGTTGGGCTAAGGCACTCAGGATCTGATCAGCGATTTGAGTAGCACTATCGAGGTTAGTAATATCTGTCAGAAGAATGGCAAACTCATCTCCCCCTAAGCGAGCAAGGGTATGGTGTGGGCTGAGACATTGCTCTAGCCGACGAGCGATCGCTACTAGCAGCTCATCCCCGACCAAGTGTCCCAAAGAATCATTGACGACCTTAAAGCGATCGCAGTCAAGAAATAAAACCGCAAATTGATAATCTGCTTCTGTCTTCGCTTGTTGGAGGGACTGCACCAGCCGTTCCATGAATAAAGCTCGATTAGGTAAATCTGTCAGGGCATCGTGCAGCGCCATTTTGAGGAGTTCAGCTTGAAGTTGTTGGCGCTCATAGACCTGCTGCTGCAACTCTTGGTTAGTAATTTCTAGCTGATAGGTGCGTTCTTTTACCCTGGCTTCTAATTGGGTATTCAGCTCCTCATTCTTTAGTTCAGAGGCTCTTAGCGCGAGTTGATTTTGCACTCTCGCTAAAACTTCCTGCACCTGAAAAGGTTTGGTAATGTAGTCTGCGCCCCCCACATCAAATGCTTTTGCTTTATCAAGCCCCTCATTCAAAGCACTTAAAAAAATCACAGGAACTCTAGCGGTTTGCGAATTTGCTTTGAGATGCTGGCAGACTTCATATCCGTCCATCTCTGGCATCATAATGTCCAGCAAAATTAGGTCTGGCTGGACAGTCTGCACAGCAGTCAGAGCCATTGTGCCATTGAGGGCTTTGCGGACGTTATACCCCTCTTTGCTCAAAATGGTCGCGAGCAGGCGTAGATTTTCCGGGGTATCGTCAACAACCAGGATGTCTGCTGGGGTAGGCTCAGCTTGGCTAACATTCATGAAGATTTATTGCCTTCTCATTTCCCTATAGCTGGCTGATAAAAGCGGCGTGATGATCAGAAATCATCACAGAAGTAGCGCGTAATTTCACTAGCAAACTCATCAATTTGATGAATGCTTAATCTGATCTAGCGAACTTTAAAGGGTTTCCATATTAAGTTTAGTCCTGAGTCAAGGCAGTCCTCAACTTTACTATCTCTACAAGATGAGACAAATTGTTCAGCCAGAAAATCAAATATGGGTCAGTATTCCCCGAAGGAAGCAAATTTAAACTGATTTAAAACCGGATTTAGAAGTAGAAATTGAGCGATCGCGACTTAACGAGTGGCTTAGTATTCTTTGGCTTTGCTTTGTTTGTTTTGTTTGCTTTGTTCACAGAGCTGAGTTAGGGCTGTAATTTGATCAAAATAGAAGTTGTCCGATAGGTCGGTGAGAGTATTTGTTAGGGCCACAAAGTCAGTGGGGATTTCTTGAATCAGCTCTGCAATCAGGCGATCGCTGCATTGAGCAGCAGCATAATGTAACTGACTCAACCAGTTTGGCGGCATGGAGGCAATTTGTTGAGCAATGTCAACGGCTGTGGTGACTGGGTTTGTTTCAGCATTACTGTTGGCTGGCAGGGGCAGTTCTTCATAGTTATACTGCACGCCCAGATGCTGGCTAATGGTCGCAAGGAGTTCCTCTTTACGAAAAGGCTTGCGGACGAAATCATCACAGCCTGCTAGAAGGATGTCTTGTCGTTGTTCCTCAAAAGCACTAGCGGTGATTGCCACAATCACAGTTTTTTGGCCTAACGGTGACTGTTTAATCCGTCTGGTTGCTTCATACCCGTCCATTACGGGCATTTGGATATCCATAAAGATGAGATCAGGTTGCCAACGCTCCCACACTCCTAAAGCTTCATAGCCATTCTCTACTGCTTCTACAGCGAAGCCCACATTGCTGAGGAGCCGCACTAGCAAAAATCGGTTGGTGCTGCTGTCCTCCACCACCAAAATGCGGTAAATAGGCTGTCCCGTGGCTATGCTGGTGATTTGTCGTTTACTTAATGCTTTTGGCTCCAACAATCGACTTTTTTCTGTTTGCACTGGAATCTCAAAGTGAAAGATACTACCACGGCTTAACTGGCTTTCGACGGTAATCTCACCTCCTAGGAGTTGCACAAACTTTTGGCTAATGGGCAACCCTAAACCTGTGCCACCAGCTATCTTTAAGCCTGCTGCGGTTTGTCCAAATGCCTCAAACAATTGATTCAACTCATGGGATGCGATCCCAGGCCCCGTATCTATGACAACAAATGTGAGATGAGTCATCTCTGCGGACGTACCGTTGCTCGGTTTCTCCGGCGAAACGTCTAGAGCTTGACTGGAACTGGTGCTGACTCGGAGCGTGACGTGGCCTCGATCCGTAAACTTGATAGCATTGCCTAGTAGATTGATCAGAACTTGACGTAGCTTGCTAGCATCTGTTTTCACATATTGAGGCACATCGGTGGTACGGATGCAGGTGAGTTGCAAACCCTTGGAGCGAGCTTTAAGCTGTAGCATCTCGGTAAGGTTGTCTAGCAGTCGATGCAGGTCAAAGCTAGTTTCATGCAGAGTGCTGCGTCCTGCCTCAATTTTTGACATCTCCAGAATGTCATTGATCAGTTCCAGGAGGTGCTCGCCACTACGACTAATAATGTCTAAATACTGTTGGTATTCGGATGTGATGATCGATGTGTGATGCATCAATTGCGTGAAACCGAGGATCGCGTTTAGAGGCGTACGTAACTCATGGCTCATGTTGGCGAGAAAGTCGCTTTTAGCTTGATTCGCTTTATCTGCGGCTTCTTTGGCAGCTTGCAGTTCTTGTGCTTGCTGTTGAGTTTGAGCGAGTAGCTCAGCTTGCTGAATCGCTACTCCCAATTGAATGCCAATTTGCACCACCATCTTGATCTCAGCACTTTCCCATTCACGCGGGCCTGAGTTTTGATAGGCGGCTAGTAAGCCCCAAAGCTGGTTGCGGCAGAAGATGGGCACGATGATATAGGCACGGGCATGAAAGCGCTCTAGGAGGCCGAGATAGCAGGAGTCAAAGCCAGCGGTATAAACATCTGTAATTGAGAGGTAGCTAACGCCTTGGCGATAGATGCCCCCCTGACTTGACTGTAAGTAAGTGTCCTGAACCAGGTTGTCGTTACTGCTTAAATTTCTAGCCTGACATTCCGGATTGACAACAGCAACTTGAGTGAGTTCTGGCTGAAAGCTTTGTCTGGGCACTAAAGCCTGCCATCCAGTAGCGACAGATTCAGATACCAGTTCTCCGCTCCAATCTGGCTTGAACCGATAAACTAGGGTGCGATCGCAGTCCACGACCTGTCGTAACTCTTGGGTTGTAGCTTTAAAGATGTTGGGCAAATCCAAAGTCTGCCGCATGCGCTGGATCACTTTGGCACTGGCTTGCTCCCGCTCTAAGGTGTCTTGCAGAGCTGCCTCTGCTTGCTTTTGCTGGGTGATGTCGTTAATGGTGCAGACGATACGCTCCACCTGTCCATTTTCTAAAGTCTGTAGCTCGACATTAATTAACAACCAGCGATGGTTTTTGCTGCTAGAGGCTGCGATGAGGACAACCCCATTAATTGACTGACCTAGGGCGATCGCTTGCTGTACAGGTAGTTCTGAGACAGAACAAGGGGTGCCATCTACCTGTAGAAGGGGCCAGTTTACCCCAAAGGTTTGCCCCACTAAATCGTCGGATGACAGGTGTAAGAGGTGAATGACTGCTTGGTTGTGAGCCATAACTTCAGCTTTGGCATTTAGCAGCAAGACACCTATGTGCATTTCGTCGAGTAACAGGTGGAACTGTTTCTCACTTTCTTGGCGTGTTTGTGCCCGTACTTTCTGAGCCATGAAATGCCGACTGAGAAAACAGCGGAGTAGAGCTAAAGCTCCAATCAGTAGGATGGCGATCGCGATGGAAAGCGCCACTAAGCCTAAATCATAAGTACCAGCCATGCTTTTGCTTTCAATCTCCTGCCACTAAGTCGCGCATCATGGGGGTGAGCTGAGGCATCTGAGACTATTCTGTGCGCTTTCTCTCAAAGTTCCCATCCTAGAGCCTGGTATTCACTCGTTTTAGGTATGTTCACCTGTGTTCTTTGTCACATCAAAAAGCAATCAAAGAACGATCAAAGAGCGATCGCTGCCGATTGAGAGGCCGATTGAGATAAAGGGCAGAACTGCACAAGCAACCGATCTTGAGGACGACGAGTGGGAATTCGTACGGCTTCTAAGCTCTGGTTGGGGAGTAATTGCCAGTCGTAGTGTCGGAGTAGATGAGCGGCTATAAGCTTCATCTCTAACTTAGCAAAGGCTAATCCTACGCAAATGCGAGGCCCACCGCCAAAACCAATTAGGCTAAAGGGAGGTAATTTAGGCTGCGATCGCGCTGGACTGAAACGATCGGGATCAAATTGCTCTGGGTTGGGATATAGCTCTGGTAAGCGGTGAGTCATCAGGATCGAATATTGCGCCATCCAACCTGCCGGAACCTGGTATCCCTTAAATTCAAAGGGCTTGATCACGCCGCGAAACCCACCACCAACCGGAGGATGCAACCGCTCCACCTCTAAAAAGATTTGGTCTAAGTAAGGCATTTGCCCTAACAGCGCTAAAGTCAGCGGTTCTGTCGTGCCAAGCGATCGCTGCTCTGTTCGGGCTTGCTCTAGGATCTCTGGATGACGACCGAGTTCCAGGCAAAACCAGGTCAGCATAGAAGTGGTGGTTTCGTGCCCTGCAAATAGCATCAGTAGGGCTTGGTCTTTAAGCTCTTTGAGGCTGAGGCTATTACCTGCTTCATCTCTGGCTTGAATCAACAAACTGAGCGCGTCATCTGTCGGTTTCTGCCGTCGTTGCTCGATGACTTGCTCCAAATGTTGCAAGATTTGCTTACGAGCTGCGATCGCGCGGCTATAAGGGCTACCCGGAAACGAGCCAAACCCAAGTAAGCCATTAGTGAGGGTAGTAAAGAGTTGGCTGAGGTAGGCTACCTCTGCTCCCGGACTCGCCCCTAACAACAGTTGGCTGGCAATTTCAAAGGTCAGCTGTTTAAATTCATCGAACCAGGCAAATTTCTGTTGTTGTTCCCACCTGTTTAAATATCCCTGGGTAATGTCTTCCATCGTACAGACATAACGTGCCAAGGCAGGCCCATGAAGCGCTGGCATGATTAGGCGACGGTTCCGCCGATGTTCTTCTCCTTCTTGCAAAAAGAGAGATTCCCCTAACAAGGTTTTAAAGGTGATCGGCCAGCCTTCCCGCCAGGAAAAGTGATCCATATGAGTAGACAACAGAAACTCAACCGCTTCTGGCCCGACCAAAAAGACAGTGGGGCGACCTAGGATTCTTGATTTGAAGATAGGGCCATATTTCTGATAGCGATCGGCAACAAACTGAGGATCACGGATAAAGCCTAGAGTTTCTCCTACAAACGGTAATCCCATTTGGCCCGGAGGGAGCGGTAGATGATTCATTCGACCAAACCAGAGCGTAAGGCAACGACAGCCGCTTGGACGCGATCGTCTACTGCTAGCTTGTTCATAATGCCGCGAATATGAGTTTTGATCGTGTTGGGGCTAAGGTATAAAGCTTCGGCGATCTCAGGATTGGTTTTGCCTTCCACCATCAGCCGTAGTACGTCCAATTCCCGTTGCGACAACTGCCCCAAGTGACTCGATGGCATGGGAGGCTTGAGATGCTCGATCACTCGACGCGCAATTTGTGGGTCTAGATAAGTTGCGCCTTCTTGGGCCGCTCTAATGGCAGTTAGCAGCCGATCCACGCTAGAGCCTTTAATACAGTAAGCGTCTGCTCCACTAGAGAGAGCTGCGACAATTTCGGTCTCGGTGGTATGAGAGGTGAGAACCACTACCCGGACTTCTGGCAGGGCTGCTTTAATTTGTTGAGTCGCTGCAATTCCATCGAGTCGGGGTAAGCCGATATCCATCACCACTAAGTCTGGTTTAAGTCGGATGGCAGCAGCCACACCCAAATAACCATCATCCGCTTGACCAACTACTTCAAATTCTGGATAGTCAGCCAACGCTTGTTCTAACCCTAACTGCATCATTGGGTCGTCTTCGACAAGCAGAATTCGTAACGGAGCGGATTGGGAGGACAGATTCATAGAATTTTTAGATCAGGCAAAAAAGCCACAATGTCTTGAATTGCGATCGCGGGCAGCAACTTTTGACAGGTGACGTGGTTGAGTATAAGTCGGTTAAATCAGCTAAATCAGCTAAATCAGCTTAAAACTGACTCATTCAGCATCAGGACACGACCTACACCATAATCTTGACAGAGAATAGGAGGCGATCGCAGGACAAACAACACCCATTTTGGTGATGTAACTCAGCTCATCCAAGTGGAGGAAGCTATCATGCTGGCGAGTAGGCCACCCTAGAGGGTAAGTTAGTAGCTTCGTAGCCTAGTGGCGCGATGGCACCATTGGTTTGGCGACATTTGCTTGCCAGTTTACTTTGGCCCTGAGTTCTTGCCTTGGAGCGAAGTTAGACGATGCACCTACAGTTCGTTATATTTGCCCTGCTTGGCAACCTATGCCCCTAAAGCGTCCTCAAGTTCTGCAATATTTGCTCTCGGTTGGTCTGCTGGCGATCGCCTATTTCGTCTCCGCTAAAATTTCGATTTCAGCCATTGGTCTAAATTCGGATGCTACGCCGCTTTGGCCCCCTGCCGGAATTGCTTTAGCCGCTTTTTTGTTGCGGGGATCATGGCTCTGGCCAGGGGTAATCTTAGGAGATTTCTTCCTCGTCCAGTCTCTAGGCGGCTCCCCGATTAATTCTGTGGTTTCTTCTTGGGGCAGTGTCACCGAGGCAGTAGTCGCCACGCTAGTATTGCGGCGCTTAGGATTTCAGCCCAATCTGGCTCGTTCGCAGGACGTTTGGGGTTTAATTGGAGCTGCCTTGTGCACTCCCCTCATCAATGCTACTTGGAGCGCGATCGTTGAAGGAGCGCTAGGTACGATTCCGTGGAGCCAAGCTTGGGAAAACGGGTGGACGCTTTGGCTGGGCGACTGCATGGGGATTCTAGTTGCGGCTCCCGTCCTGTTGACCTGCCGCCAGTGGCCTTATTTGTTTCAAACGTCGCGCCAGCGGATTGAGGGTGCTGTCTGGTTAACCCTATTGTGTGCGGTGAGTTGGGTGGTGTTTGGCTCCCAGTCTGGAGCGGCGATCGCTCAGTACCCGCTGGAGTATTTACCGTTTCCTTTTGTCGTGTGGGCAGCGCTGCGGTTTGGGCAATCGGGGGCTGTGCTAGCTAGCTTGCTTGTCTCCGGAATTGCAATTTTTGGCGCATTTCAAGGACATGGACCCTTTGTGGCCAAGGCCGAAACCCTGCATCAAGCAGTGCTGTTTTTGCAAGCGTTTATGGGGGTAGTGATTACCACGGCTTTGGTTCTGGCGGCAGCTGTCAATGAACGCCAACGCACCGCTGAACTATTGCAGAAAAGTGAAGCTAGTTTAGCGAATGCTCAGAGAATTGCTCAGCTTGGTAACTGGGACTTAGATTGGCAGCAGCAGCAATTACGCTGGTCTGATGAGCTGTATCGCATCTTGGGTTTCCTGCCTAAAGTTTTTGCGCCAGACCGTGCAGTGGCTCTACAGTCCATTCACCCTGACGATCGCGATCGCGTTCAGCAAGCCCTAGAGCAGGCAATGGCCGAGCGCCAACCCTACCGAATTGACTACCGGATTCTGCACCCCGATGGCACAGAGCGCTTGGTGTGTGAGCGACTCGCCTTTACGGCCCACGGTGTTACAGGAACAGTGCAAGACATTACAGAGCGCAAACAGGTAGAATTTCAGCTGCAAGAAGCTTCGGAGCGAGTGCATGAAGCCTTGCGTAGTAGCCATTTGCTGACAGAGATTGCGCTCAAAATCCGGCGATCGCTCGATCTCGATCAAGTTCTCAACACTACCGTCACGGAAGTACGCCAATTTCTCCAGGCAGATCGCGTGTATATTGGTCATCTCGACCAACAGGCCAACGGTTATGTTTTGGCAGAGTCGGTATTGGAGCCTTGGCCCTCGGTAATGTGTTTGGAATACGACGAGGAAGGGGTGCGAGAATTTCGGGCTTTGTTTGCCTCAGGCTGTAGCCGTGTGGTGCATGATGTGGCTCAGAGTCAGACAACACCCAAGATTGCTGCTTTCTATCAGCAATACCAAGTCAAGGCGAGCTTGGGAGTGCCGATTATTTTGGGCGATGAAGTTTGGGTGTTGGTGGCGAATCAGTGCGAGCATCCCCGCCAGTGGCAACCCTTTGAAGTCAATCTGCTAGAGCAATTGGCGACCCAGGTGGCGATCGCGATTCAGCAAGGCCAGCTTTACCAACAGGTGCAGACGCTCAATACCAATTTGGAGTCGCAAGTCGAAGAACGCACTGCCCAACTGCAACAAAAAATGCAGGAGTTACAAGACCTCAACCACTTCAAAGATATTTTCCTGCACGCCTTCTCTCACGATGTCCGAACCTCGATTATGGGCATGTCATTGATTCTGAAGAATTTGCAGAATAAGCCTGGTGACTCAGTTCCGGTAATGCGTTCAATGGTCGATCGCATGGTGCAAAGCAATGAACGTCAGTTGAACTTAATCAATTCCCTGCTAGAAGACCAATCGAGTGAAGGGCAACAAATCGTTTTAGCTTATGAAGCGGTACGTCTAGATGCCTTGGTCAACGACACTCTAGCCGACTTAGAACCGCAGTTGTCGCGCAACCAAGCCACGGTACAAAATCGATTGCCAGCTAATTTGCCGCCGTTGATTGCTGACCCATACCAATTGCAGCAAGTCTTCAAAAACTTGATTACTAACGCCCTCAAGCACAATGCCCCCGGTGTAGAGCTAACCCTAAGCGCAACCTTAGAAGACAAGCAAATCCGCTGTACCGTTGAAGACAATGGTGTAGGCATGGGCCGAGAGGTTTGCGATCGCCTCTTTAAGCTTTATGTCCGAGGCTTAGACAATCCGCATTTAACCGGGATTGGCTTAGGGCTTTACCTCTGTCGGCAAATCATCACGGCTCATGGGGGGCAAGTCGGCGTAGAGAGCCAGCCCGGAGCAGGTGCAAAATTCTGGTTTGTTTTGCCACTAGCAAAGCCATCTCTAGCAGGTCTGACGGCTGAGTCTGTTTACAACTCTCCTTCGTTACGGTCTTCCATTAGTAAAATCACTCCTTGAACTTGGCCCACTCCCCCCACCAAAGGCGTGCAGCTAACCCGACATTGAATCTGTCTACCGCGACGATTAATGGCATCTAGCAGGCTCTCTGAAGAACTATTAGCGCCACCTGTAAGACAAGTCCGGATGGGTTGTTTTAACTGTTCTACGGGTAAGCCAATGTCTATATTCAAGAAATTTTGACCAATGGCTTCCTCGGTACGTAAGCCCCACAAGTCCTCCGATTTGTGGTTCCAGGCTTGAATTTGCAAGTCCCGGTTTACAACTACTACGCCACCTTTCAAGCTACTCAGAATCGCGCCCAAAAAGGCATTGGCTTGATTGAGCTCTTCGCTACTGCGTTGCAGTTCATCATTGACTGTATGGAGTTCTTCGTTAGTTGCCTGCAACTCCTCATTCATGGTTTCCAATTCTTCGTTGGTGGATTGCAGTTCCTCGTTGGTGGTTTCTAGTTCTTCGTTGCTAGATTGCAGTTCTTCGTTGGTGGTTTCTAGTTCTTCGTTGGTAGATTGCAGTTCCTCATAAGCCGTCTCTAGCTCTTGGTTAGAGTGTTCAAGCTCTGCTTGCAAACGTTTGTAGCGGGTAACATCGGTGAAGGTAACGCTTGCCCCTAAGATGGTATTTTCTGTATCCAGTAGCGGTTCTACCTGAATATCTAAAAAGACCCTTTCCGCCTGAGAAGCTAGCAGTTCTACATCTGTGAGGATCAGAGGGCGACGCTGACTATAGGCTTGCTCAATACAAGAGCGCAACTCTACCGGACGATAGGAAATTTCTAAATCTTGTAAGGGACGACCGACATCGCGGTTGGTGATGTTAAAGAGCAGACGGGCGTACTCATTCACCAAGGTCAGGGCACCATTAGCATCAATGACAAAGCAGGCTAATGGGCTTTTGTCAAAGGCTGCTTCTCGTAACCGACGGCTAATAGAGTTTTGGCTGCTGATGTCTTCATTTCCCATTTGCATGATCAAAAGCTGCTCGCGAGAATTCAGCCTGGGGACTTTGGTGAAGATTCGGCGTTTTAGCTCAACTGGCGTAAAGACGTTGGAATAGGTGAGCAGCATTTCTGCTTTACCTAAACATAGAAAGCCACCACCGCGCAAGGCAAAGTGAAAACGGGCAATAATGCGGGCCTGCGTATCCGCGTTGAAATACATCAAGGTATTGCGACAGATTAGCAGGTCAATCTTGGAAATGGGAGCATCTTGAATTAAATCGTGACGACCAAAAATAACCGATCGCCGCAATTCTTTTCGGAAAGAATAACTATTATTGAATTGCTCAAAAAATAGCTCGATTTCTTCGGGAGCCAAGCCTTCTAGTTCTCGTTCTAGATAGGTGGCTTGTCGGGCTTGATTCAGGGCTTCTTCATCTACATCGGTGGCATAAATCTTCACGCGCTCCCGAAACTGCTCCATGCCAATGACCTGAGCAATCACCATCGCGATCGTGTAGGCTTCTTGGCCCGAAGCACAACCTGCACTCCAAACCCGAA
Organism: Trichocoleus desertorum NBK24; assembly: GCF_030409055.1. GTDB lineage: Bacteria > Cyanobacteriota > Cyanobacteriia > FACHB-46 > FACHB-46 > Trichocoleus > Trichocoleus desertorum_B. The sequence goes on from NZ_CP116619.1 coordinate 5,414,685, forward strand.
TGGAGTCGCCAAATTTTTTGGAGGCCAGAATCTGGGGAATAATGTCGCTGGCAATATATTCCCAGGTAGGGCGATCGCGGAAAAATGAGGTCACATTGATCAAGAGAGTATTGAAGAGGTGATTGAACTCATCCGGATGCACCTCTAAGTAATCTAGATAGGTGCTATATCCCTCAATACCAACGGTTTGCATCCGCTTGTTGACTCGACGCATTAAGGTCGAACGCTTATAGCCCGTAAAGTCAAATCCTCGGCTCCGCTTGATATAGTCTAATAATGCTTCAAACTCAGGGTTTTCACCAAAGTGGGTCATGGCTTCAGATTCGAGGCAGTTGAATAAGGGCTATTGAGGGCAAATGGAAGTTTACAGATCTCACAGCATTAGGGAAGGATTCGGTGCTGACTATACAAGTTAGCATTACTACATAGCCCACTGCCTTTAATCTGGTCAGTAGTAAAAGAGTATTATTCAGTGGTTCAATCAGTTGATATCTTAATAAAGTTATTAAATTAGTAATTACTCTTGGGCGTTTGGAGTAACCTGTGGCTATGAACCAAAAACCACCAAGCTCAAATCCCTGGCTAGACGCGCAATGGCGTGGTAGCGAGCAGAGACAATGGCAATTGGAGGCTCAATCGCAATCTGATCAGGAGCAGTGGCACATTAATGAGGAACAGCGGCAGTCTAAAGAAGATCAGCGCGAAGTCAATGAGTCCAGCCGATTAGATGCAGAGCGGTGGCGCGACCAAGCAGAAGTGATTAGGCAAGTACGGGAAACGGAACGGCAGGAGTCTGAGCGGGCTAGGCGAGTTCAGGAAGAACTGCGACAGGCTGCTGAAGAGTTTAGAAAAATGACAGAAGAGCTACGGCAAGCGACGGAAGTAGCCCGACAAGCTGCTGAAACAGCCCGACAAGCCGAGGAAAGTGCCCGACAGGCAACGGAAATGGCGCGACAAACCGAAGAAAGGTTGCGTCAGGCGATGCGAGAGCAGGAAAAGATTTTGGCAGAAATGCAGGAGACGATAAAGGTGTATCGTCAGGTGAGGGGGGAAGGATGCGGGATGTAAGCTTTTAGCGATCGCTTAGGAATGAGATGCAGGGGTTAGCTAGCTTGCTCTGCGTTTATGTCCTCCATGTTTTTGGGGTTTTGTAATAAGAGTTGACGCAAGAGCGAGGCGTTGCGCTCGGCTTCATGGGCGCGCTCTTGAAACTGGTTTTCTGTGAGGCTATGACGTTGTTGGCGGGCATGACTGACCATGCGGCGTGCCAAAGCTGCTTTTTCTTCCAAGGCTCGGACTGCACACCACAGAGCCTGCTCTACCATATCGGCTTGTTCCGAAACTAGGCTGTCGAGGGAGTAAGCATGACCCACATGGCAGCGGAAGCGGACTAAGTTATCATTCCGCAATTCCCAAAGCACACCGCCACATTCCGGGCAGGTGACGGCTGAAGATCTACCCGCATACTCACCCCGCTCTAAAGCGGCTTTATCTTCGGCTACGACCTCGGCTTCTTGTTCGATTTGAGTATTATCGTAAGGTGTCATGACTTTCTCTGGGATGGGGCTATTGACCAGTTTGCTTAAGGTAGGGGCAATATCAGCAATCCGTAGAACGTAGTCCACCTCAACGTTGGCAATGGCGTTGCGGGGCATGCTATCGAAGAGCGCTTCATTTGGATCTTGGGCGATCGCAATTCCGCCTTGAGTTTTAATCAATTCTAGACCAATCGTGCCATCGTCTAAGGCTCCGGAGAGCACTACGCCAATCGTTCGAGGGCCATAGGCTCTGGCGACTGAGCGAAACAACATATCAATTGCGGGTCGATGTCCATTTTCGCGGGGGCCATGACTCAAAGATAGAGAACCTGGCTTGACTATCAGGTGGTAATCGGGGGGAGCAATGTAAATGTGTCCTGGTAGAATTGCCGCTCCATCTTCAGCGTGGCTGGCTGGTAATGGACCAAAACGGTTGAGGATTTTGGGCAAGACGCTTTTGCCGTGGGCGGGGAAGTGGACTACGACTAAGACTGCGGCAGGTAAATCGGGAGGGAGAGTTTTAGCCACCTGTGCGATCGCTTCTACTCCACCCGCAGAAGCTCCGATCGCAATTACGAAAGGAATCTCCGAGAATATGTGTTTGCCAGCAGGCTGAGTCAAGGTAACGTAATAACTAGAGGAATGACCCGAGGATACCAAAATTGTCTGCAAAGCTTGTCTGTCTAGAGATAGCTCTATAGCAAGCTGACTCGACGCGGCAACTCGACCCGAAAGGTTGATCCTTCACCAATCTGGCTTTCTACTACAACTTTGCCTTGCATCAGCTTCACTAAAGAGTCTGTAATGGAGAGGCCTAAACCTGTCCCACTATGCCGTCGGATAATGGTTTGGTCGATTTGGCGGAAAGCCTGAAAAATATTAGCTTGCTCAATGGTATCAATACCAATACCCGTATCACTGACTGCGATCGCTACTCGCTCTTTCGACACCTCATAAGCTTCTATCCGAATGGTGCCAACATCCGTAAACTTGACCGCATTGGAAATTAAATTGATCAAGATCTGGCGCAAACGGCTTGAATCATTGATGATCGCGATGCTGGGCTGAGCAAGATGCACTTCCAATTGCAAGTTTTTTTCCCTAGCCAGAGAGCGCATTTCTTCTGAGGTAGCCTGCACGAGTTGGGCTAAATCTAGTACTTCTAGCTTCAGTTCTAAATGATTTTCTTTAAGCTTGGAAAAATCTAAAATCTCTTCGATCAAAGTCAATAAATTTTTGCCATTCCTAAAAATGCACTCCAACATGGCTCGTTGCTGCCGCTGCTGCTCTGGATCACATTGCCGCAGCAGCAGATCAGAAAATCCCAGAATCGCATTCATCGGCGTGCGAAGCTCATGGGACATCGTTGCCATAAATTGAGTTTTGAGGCGATCGGCCTCGACTAAATGGAGATTTTGCAGTTGTAGTTGCTGAATGTGAGCTTCGGCTTGCTTACGAGCGGTAATGTCGCGCACTAGCCAACGTAAGGTGGTTGGTTGGTGCGTAGATTGACAGCGAGCCACCTCTACAGTTAAAGCCGCGTTAAATAACTTGTCCCCACGGCTCCGTAGTTGCACTTCCCACTCTTGTACCCGACTAATTTTGGGTAGCTGATTGACCACAGAACGAAATCCACGCCGATCTTCGTCTGGCACAAACGTGACAAACGGTTTGCCAATGAGATAGACCCGCTCAATATTTAGCAATTGAGCTGCCGCTTGATTGGCTTCTTGGATTACGCCCTGAGAATCTGTTACTAGATAGCAGTCGGGGGCAGACTCAAACAGTTCTAGATAGCGCTGCCGTTCTATTTCTGCGGCTTCGCGAGCTTTAAACAGCTCCTCATTTTGCTGACGTAGTTCTTCTTCGGCAACGTAGAGTTCTTCTAAGGCAAGCCGTAGCTCTTCAAGGCATTCATTCAGAATTTCGGGGTGCTGTTCAGAAAGGATTTTGGCACTATCGAACAGCTTCTCGGTCTGCTGTTGTACTAGTTCTAGCTGCCGAGTCAACATCCTCCCATCGCACTTAGCATTCATATTATTCTTGAGCAGAAATAGGGTTTTATTAAAAATGAAAGGCGCTGATTATTAAAGACGGATACTCCGTTAGATGATAAATGTGCGACTAAGTTGAGAGCAGTTTACTAGAGGAATAAGAATCAAGCAACTGCATAAAGAAAGTGATTTTCTGTTTTTCTGGTGATTACCTTCAATAATAGTCAACTCTTACCTTTTGCTTTTCAGTCTAAAAGAAGATACTTGTAATTTATGCTTTAAAAAGCCTTGACAAAATATCAGCCTATGATTTTACAGAGTATTTAACAGAGTAGATCAATCAATTTTTACTCTACAAAATAGGCTGTATCTGAAACAAAAGGGATAGGTGAAACCTACCCCCCGTAATGCAATGCTGCTTGTGATCAAGCAAGTCCAGACTAGTATTCTTTGAAAATCTGTAGGAGCTGATTCATCAAATGGGAATCATGCGAATCGACCTAAAAGATTTTCTAATGTCTGGCATAAGATAAACTTTTCAAAGCAGTAGAGCGCGATCGCACCTTCACCCAATGCTTAGTTGCTATGCTCTCTACTGCTATAACCAATCACTGCAATTTTGTGGCGATAAACCAGCTCAGCTCCGTACCAGCCAGACAGACCCAACAGAGCTGCCACAATGGTTGAAATAATGATCCCCGTGGGCAAAATGGCACCTGTAGTATTGCCCCAACGTAGCGCAAAGTTCGCGATCGAGAGTAATAGTACTGCCACGTTCAAGGACATGTGCGCCCAACCTGCTGTACGCTTACGGACTCGCTCAATCTTCAAGAAGTCCATCATTCCAGTGATTGCAGCAACTACCCCTGAGACTAAGCCAACTGCCAGTAACCAAAAAGAAGCTCTAGCCCAGAAAGCATCCTTGGTCAACCAATAACCTAGATCGGTTCCTGCTGCCAGTACTAAGACCGCAATGGGAAAAGTCACGATTAAAGGATGCAAAGGATGACCCGCGATCGCTACAGTACTGACGATGCCGTTATCACGGTAATCACTCTCTTCACTTTCAATTACAGGGGGAATATTGGGGGTCTGTACCATCGTCCGTCTCCTTGAGTGAGTTCAACTGCTAATGATCAAAACTCAGCGTCTAACCGGGTTTAACTAGGGATATCCGACTCGTACGAACAGGTTACAGACCACACCGTTTAGTAGCAGTGCGATCTGTAACCAAGTTCAATGATTTAGCTATCTCCGGAAGGAAATTGCTCCACATGAGCATTCGCTTCCAAGACTAAGCGTCCCTCTTGCGCATCTAACTGCTTCACTTGGAGGGTCATCCCCTCAAGCTCGAAGTTGCGTAGATCTAAGAGAGAACTGGCTTGTTCTAGCAGAGCATTGCTCAATTCTGGTGACAGCCCTTCTCCTTCGGAATACTGCACATCTTCTAGCGCAATGCGCTGGCCCCCATCAACGACCTTGGGAGTGGCGGTAAAAGCAACTTGCTTGACTTCACCGGAGTTTTGCAGCTTAATCGTGGCGCTGATGGCAAACTTACCGTCCCCAGGTAAGCAAAACCCAACTTGCTGAGCGTCTACAGTTGTTTGTTGACCATCAATGGTAACAGGTAGGTTCTGTAGCTTCTCACGAATAAAATCTGAGTTGAAGGCTCGGTTCATGTCTTCTGCGGTCAAAACCACATGAGCCTCTGCCTCAGTCGGTCGCTGTAGCTCAACTTTGCCAAAGGCAATGCTGAGAGGATTGATGGCAATGCTGCCAGTTTTGATCTGCATTTCTTCCATGCGCAGATCTTTCTGCATCACCATCCCTTTGCCTTCGATTTCCACTGAATCGACTTGTCCCTGCATGGCCTTTAGGGGATCAGTGCGAATATCAACATTAATATCTTCTACTTCATCAAGTTGGCTAGAAATACCTGCTTCTGCCACCTTGCTAATGGCTTGTTCTCCCAGATCTGGCATATTTAAGTGCTGCTTTAAAAATTTCGGAGTGTTCGCACTTACTCTAGGCCATCCCCTCAAATCGATGTATCTACACCACGATAGAGAGCCGGGATCAGGCTGTATCTACCTTGCGATTACCGAACTGGCAGGGCCGTATCTGTCACACCTTGAATCTCTGATTCGTTCAGTAAAATAGTGGCTTCAGCCCCAATACGACCCATCTCTGGTTCAGGCCCCAGCTCCATTTCTATGACATAAATCCAAGTCTGGGCGTAAGGCTGGCGGTATTTGATAGTGCCACAACCCCCAACAAAACAGACCCCCTGATGTGGATGAAATCGAGGCTGCGTGGCTGTTGTATTGGCTTGAAGGGCGATCGCCTGCTGCCACGTTGGCTCAGATGTAGAGCAATTCCGCAGATACTCTTCTTTGGTGTAAGCACCTAACGGCTGACTGCTCTGAGAAGTGCTTGATGGCGCTTCAACTTGACCAGATATTGCGCGACCAGAAATTGATAAACGGTCTGTCATAAGCTTCTTCGGTTTTTTATGATGTATTTAATTCATGTGCGTTCATGGGTGAATCTTGATGCGCAAATTTTATACGCGAACGCTGATACGCAAATCCTTGTACACAAATTGAGGGTGAATGAACCTTTATCGAACTTGGACTTGGACTGGTACTGATTGCTGCGTTGCTTGTGCAGTTGGTACTAAAGTCCACCCTGCCCGCATGAGTTTTTGGTAGGTTGCCCAACCTTTAGATCCGCCGGGAATTTTGTAGTCATTCACTGCGAGACCAGGACAGGCAGTATAGGGTTTCCAAGGTTGGCTGGGTTGAGTCCTCAAATGTAACACCTTCTCCCCATCTCCACCTGTAAGGGATAGCCAGCACATTTGACCTGACATATAGTTCTCCTTGCAAATTAGCTGTGTAGAGGGTCGTTTCTGAGCTACAACCCATTTTTGAATAGCTCCTGAATCCTGTAACGAAAAAGAGCATATTTCGGTTGTAGCGGCAATCCCTAACCAATGGGTTCCTCCGGGAGGTTTGCTTAGGGCATTAACGCTTTATATCTACAGAGATAATTTACGGTTGTGATCCACCTTACAGAGAACTCATTAAAACTGATCGTCGTGCAGAATGATGTAGTGCTTTGGATCTAGGGTGATTTTGCCCTGCTGCTGTAGTTTGCCTAGCATGCGGGTGACAGTGACTCGCGTAGTGCAGCAAGCGTTGGCTAGGTCTTCGTGAGTCAGACGGACTTGAATCCGAGTCCCATTGCTGACAGGCTGACCGACTTCTTGTTTCAGTAACTGCAAGAAATGATGCAAGCGGTCTTGCACTCGCCGTTGCCCACACACTGCCAGAAATCGTTCTGCCTGCTGGAGACGCTGGCCGACTTGTGAAAGTAAAGATTGAGCGAGTTCGGGGATTGCTGCAATGTCTTGCCAAGCAATAGAAACCAACTCGACTTCATCGGTAAGTGCTGTTGCCTGGTAAGTCTGGAGCGAGGTTAAGCCAGGGCCAAAGGGTAAGGATGGGCCTGCGATGCCAATGAACACTTCTTCTCCATTTTCCGAGAAAGTATTTAACTTCACCAAGCCTTGTTGTACTTGCCAGATAGCCTCTAACTTGCAGGGAATGAGTTCTCCTTTTACGTACTTGTGAATGGGCAGATCGGACGAACTACTGCCGTGCGTTGGTAGATAGGTCTGAGGTGCCATGCCATCTGGTAGCCGACGGATGAGCCACTGAAGACAGCAGAGTTCATCTCTAGGGCTGGTCACAATAGAGACGGTGGCTGTGACTGTGAAACCATCAGCTTCGCGAGGCTGAATGGTCAGCTTGCACTCTTGCGATCGCTCTATTTGTTGAATTTGTTGGAGTTTTTGCCGAAACGCGAGTCGGTGCTCTGACGGAATAAAGCTAAAAAGAGGTTTACTTACCAAAAACCGTTGGGCCACATTGAGGAAGGAAGCGGCTGCTCGGTTGGCTTCTTGAATGATGCCATCAAAACTGGTGATCAGGTAGATGTCAGGGGCTGAGTCGAAAACTTCTCGGTAGCGATCGCGCTCTGCGGAGAGTTGGCTTTGGAGGCGCAATAACTCTTGATTCTGCTGCTGTAACTCTTCAATTGCAACTTGCAATTCTTCTGACGCAACGCCTAACTCTTTGAATGCTGTAGGTAAAAGCTCTATAGGATCAGGAGCTGGCACATTGGCCGCTTCATACAGAAGATTGATCCGCCCATTCATTTTGCTCATCTGGTGCAATAGGCTTTCTAGCTTCTCGCCGTGGAGAGGAAGTCTGGTAGTGAGAGAAGGCTGCTGAGCTGTCATGGAAACCAGTCGAATGAAGGACAGTTGAAGAGAAAATTAGCGAAATTGACCACAAAACTACTTTGGCAACCCTGGATGAAAGTGGGTTATCTTCAGCATAGAAGCTAGATTATTAAAAAGTTTGAGCTATTTCAATAAGTTGCTTTACGAAATCTTTAAATGTCTTACTCTTACCGTACCCTGGAGGACATTTAGTGTTATTTAAGCTACAAATTCCGTTATTAACTAGCGATCGCGGAACTGCAAAAAAGAAGTCAAGCTCTTGCGCACGTAGGTTTTTGGATTGCAAAGTATAGGCGATTACATAGTGTCTTTATGGAGGGGTATACCTAAAGGCAGAAGTACGTCTAAAAATAGGGTAGTTACTTTATCATTAGCCCAATTTATCCAAAAAGCGAAACACAATTTTTGTGAAATTGAGCTTGACAACTGATATATTAGGTTAGGTTTTAATCTGTACGAAGACCCACGTTGGGGTCAAAATGTTGATGGCAAGTAGCCATGCAATACTCATTAATAAATCTGCTAGCCGCCGCTAAATTTTTGGCTAGCACTCTATTTCACTAACAATCACTTCATTACTAAGATTCACCTCATCTGCAAAGTCAAAGCTCAGCCCTGGTTTAGGGCAACAACAGCAAACCCAAGCAGCACTAATTGCTTTTTGCTAATTTTCAACTTGCTGGTTCAGACAGTTTTTCTATACCTTCTGAATCGCTAAATCTGCTCTCTGGCAGAGTACTTTTCCTGTATAGCTTGGTATCCCTTTGGAGAAGGTTGGCACACCCTAGTTATTTTTGATGATTGGGTGCCACCGCCTTATGAGTTCCTGAAACCACCCTCACGCTTGCTTGTACCCATGACTCAGCCTGGTCAGACCATCCAAGTATCACCGCAATTTTCTGACGATCAACTACTGGCCATCTGTGAAGCCGCCGATGTCATTGCTTGCCAGTGCCCTAGCTACTTAGTTCACTTACTGAAAGAAGTTAAAGAATTTCATCGCTATACCAATGACTGCATCCAAACTTCTCCACAAGATGCCTCAGTCCATGACTGGCTCAGTAGTCGAGCTGCTCAGATGGAATTCATGCTCTCGCAGACCATTTTTGAACTATTGCAGCGCGAAAATCTGATTGATGACCAAAACAATCTAGATCTCTCTAAGATGGCAGAACGCTCCAGAGCGATCGCTCTACGCCAAACCGTAGCTCGCAACTCTTGTGCCTAAAGGTTAGAGTTGGTCGCGTGGGAGTGTCGGCTCCACCAAGAAGCAACGCCTAAAAAGAGAAACCAACTCACTAGATATAGGCAAGTTAGCATTGCTGCACCCTTCAAGCTAATAATCAAGCTAATAAGATTGCGACAACAGGTAAGCCCGCGATCGAGGACGCAATACAAGTCCAAGCAAAGAAACTCTCAATGTCTTCTTGGTCTAAAGCCAGACCCATCTGGGCCATTGAAAATGGAAATACGGCTAGTAAAAGTATGATGACCAGACCGTATTCTAATCCTGTCATGGTCGCCTCCTAGATTGTGACTTACCTTGGATAATGCGTTTTTCTACTCAATCCGCACTCCCTCTAGCGGTTGAATCGTGTTTGACCTAGCATCCGTCCTTTAGGTATGCCTAGAAACCTGTATTCTTACCAACACAGTGCTTTAACAACAGACCATTTCTCTTGATAGAGGAGAGCTGAGGGTGACAACGTTAAGTTTAGTAACAACAGTTCCCTCTTAACTTGAAGTCTTAGCGGCTTGAAGTCCGAGGGCAAGTGTAACTCAGTGCTCCGTACTTATATGAGTCCCTAGTCTATCTCTAGGGACTTTTCTGTATCTTTTTCAGGCCAGCAATTTAGAGGGTGAGAAATTCTTCGGCGCTAGAAGGATGAATCCCGATCGCCTGGTCAAAATCTTGTTTGGTCGCTCCCATTCTGATCGCGATCGCCAAAGTTTGAATGATTTCGGCAGCAGCCTCACCCACCATATGCGCCCCTAAGACGCGATCGGAGCGGCTATCTAAGACTAATTTCACTAAGCTTTTTTCCGATCGCCCCGTCAAGCTGACATATAAGGGTGAAAATTGGCTGGACTCACAGCGCACCGCATCCCCAAACTGCTCACGGGCTTTCGTTTCACTTAGGCCCACAGATGCCGCTTCTGGACGAGCAAATACGGCTGTCGGCACACAATCATAGTTGACTGGCTGGGGTTGTTCCCCAAATTCAGTTTCTACAAAGGCGATCGCTTCCATCTTGGCAACAGGCGTGAGGGCTAAACGATTGGTACAATCTCCCACTGCAAAGATATGAGGTTGCTGAGTGCGGCTGTATTCATCTACCGCGATCGCGCCTTTCGGGTCAGTGGCAATGTCTACTTGCTCTAAGCCCAAGTCTTTTGTATTTGGGGTGCGTCCCACGGCACACAGCACCGTATCTACGGTTAGCGCTTCTGCGCAGTCGCCTGCCAGTTGTAGGCATAGTCCTGTGGCTTCCGGCGTGATTTCCTTAGCTGTGGTATTCCCGCAAAACCTGATGCCGCGCTGAATCAACCCTGCTTGTACTTCGTGGCCCAGGTCTGAGTCGAAGCCAGATAAGATTTGCTCGGCTGTATCCACTAGGGTGACTTCTGAACCTAAGTTTCGCAGCAGGCTGGCGAACTCTACCCCAATGTATCCGCCCCCGATAATGGCGATCCGCTGCGGCAATTGGGGCAGCTGAAACATCTCGCGTGAAGTGATGGCATGCTCCGCTCCCGGAAAGTCGGGCTTAGCGGGTCTACCTCCTACCGCGATCAGAATTTTGTCTGCTGTGACTCGGCGATCGCCTACTTCCAAGGTGTGAGGATCTACAAAAGTGGCACGCCCTGAAAGTATCTCTACTCCTGCCTTAGATAGCGCTTGCTGGTGCGACTGCTGGGTGTGTTGTAGTTGTTGGTGAATCGCTTGCATCAGCTTCGACCAATCGAACTGGGGCTGGACTTCTTGCCAGCCGTACCCCACTGCATCTTGGAACAACTGCGGAAAATCAGCCGCATAGACCATCAGCTTTTTGGGCACGCAACCGCGATTGACACAGGTGCCGCCAATGGCATTTTGCTCCGCGATCGCCACCCGCGGGCCATAAGCCGCCGCTCGTTTTGAGGCCGCAAGTCCAGCTGGCCCACCTCCCATGATCAACAGGTCATAGTCAAAGCTCATCTACTTTTAACCTCGTTTTTGGCAGCCTTGTTTTACCAGCCTCACGCTCCAATAAATTCAGCTATCTTCTAGCTTGAGAATTTACTGGGTCAGCAGTCTAGTGGTAGGCTAACGCGGTCATAGGACGGAAAAAATCTATAAAAAGCTGGATTCGATACTCCCGCTTTATTCAAGGATCATTCAATGCTCCCTGGATCGGCGTAAGCTTGCAGATTCTCAGTCGGGAAGTTGCGGAGAATGCGAGTGGCGCGGTTGAGTAATCCACTGGAGCCGCGCACAACCACTAAATACTTTCCAGCATTGAGGCGGTCACGGTAAGGCAAGGTATCGCTCCCTCCGATCAGCAAACCCCCACCACCTCCAATCATCGCCCCACCCATTGCCCCAGAAAGGGCACCTAGGATGCCACCGATCAGATGGTTCCCCAGGCTTCCAGCCCAACTAAATAACTCGATGCCTGTAATGAAGTTAAAGACATAACCTGCTGCAAAACCAAAGGGAGCTAACCAAACAATCATTGAAATGGCTTGCTTGCGAGCGTCTGCGTTGGGATCTAGCAAGCCGTATTCATCGGCACTCTGATACCCTCTGCCCAAGATCGCCACTTGATGGGGCTGAAGCCCTTCTTTTTCTAGAGCTGAGTAAGCAGCCTCAGCTTCAATGCGATCGCCCAATACAGCCACAAGGTAGTTCATAGTGTTGTCGAAAATTTCGTCACCGGATCTACTAATAGCAGGCCGACCGTACAAATCCCTCCCCAGACGATTGATAAAAATCAAAAAACTTTTTGGGGATCAGCAACGATGAGACGCTTTAGTTCTACAATTGCCTATTGTGGCAAATCGTCTTTGTAGTAAGCCGTTACAATACTGCTGCTCAATTGCTGCTGACTTGTTCAGTGGGGCCAGTTCTCCCTTTCGCGTTAAATCTGCCTACCATGTCAAAGGTTCTCGTCTCCGATCCCATCGACCAAGTTGGAATTGATATTCTCTCCCAGGTCGCCCAAGTTGATATCAAAACTGGGTTACCCCCCGAAGAACTTATCCGGATTATCCCGGAGTACGATGCCTTAATGATCCGCTCTGGTACGCGGGTAACTCAAGAAATTATTGAGGCTGGCACGCAACTCAAGATTATTGGTCGTGCGGGTGTCGGTGTAGACAATGTGGATGTGCCCGCAGCTACCCGTCGCGGAATCTTGGTAGTCAACTCGCCCGAAGGCAACACGATCGCTGCGGCAGAACATACCCTGGCAATGATGCTGTCTCTCTCTCGCTACATCCCCGATGCCAACCAATCGATCAAGAGTGGTCAGTGGGATCGTAAAACCTATGTAGGCGTAGAAGTCTACAAGAAATCCTTAGGGATTGTGGGCTTAGGTAAGATTGGGGCGCATGTCGCCACCGTCGCTAGAGCGATGGGCATGAAACTGCTCGCTTATGATCCTTTCGTTTCTACTGAGCGGGCAGAACAGTTGGGTTGCCGTCTCGTAGAACTCGATCTGCTGTTGCGCGAAGCCGACTACATTACGCTGCATCTACCCAAAACTCCGGAAACGACTCATTTGATCAACGCAGAGTCGTTGGCAAAAATGAAGCCCACCGCTCGAATTATCAACTGTGCCCGTGGCGGCATCATTGACGAAGACGCTTTGGTGGAGGCTGTTAAAACTGGCAAAATTGCAGGTGCAGCCATAGACGTATTTGAAGCTGAGCCTTTGGGAGAATCCTCCCTGCGATCGGCGGGTAAGGATCTGATCTTGACTCCTCACTTGGGCGCTTCGACTGAGGAAGCTCAGGTCAACGTCGCGATCGATGTGGCTGAGCAAATCCGTGATGTGCTGTTAGGTCTACCCGCTCGTTCGGCGGTCAACATCCCTGGTTTGCGCCCCGAAGTTCTGGAAAAACTGCGTCCCTATTTGCAACTCGCTGAAACCTTAGGTAATTTGGTGGCTCAGTTAGCGGGCGGTCGAGTGGAAAGCCTGAATATCCGCTTGCAAGGGGAGGTCGCTACCAGCGATACGCAACCGATTGTAATTGCGGCACTAAAGGGTCTGCTCTCCCACGCTTTGCAAGAGCGAGTTAACTATGTCAATGCCAGCATTGAAGCCAAGGAGCGCGGCATTCGGGTGGTTGAAACTCGTGATGCGTCAGTGAAGGACTATACAGGCTCTTTGGTGGTTTCTGCTAAAGGCTCGTTGGGTGAGCATTCGGTGACAGGGGCGTTGTTGGGCGGTGATGAAATTCGGATTACGAATGTAGATGAGTTTCCCGTCAACGTGCCACCAAACCGCTACATGCTGTTTACGCTGCACCGCGATATGCCAGGAATTATTGGCAAGATTGGCTCTCTGTTGGGTAGCTTCAATGTCAACATTGCCAGTATGCAGGTGGGCCGCAAGATTGTGCGTGGTGATGCGGTGATGGTGCTGAGTATTGATGATCCGCTGCCAGATGGGATTTTGGCTGAAATCTTGAAGGTGCCGGGGATTCGGGATGCTTATACGGTGACGTTGTAGGTTTGGTTACGCTGTAAGGCGGGTTTGGATTCACTGTAAGGCGATCGCTTGCGAATCTATTTGAACTAATGGGCAGTGGGGATCAATTTTGGTTCTCATTGTCCTTTTTTGACATCTAGGGAAATCCGAGCCTTGAGGGCACCTGCCCTCAAACTCCCGCTGAGGGACGGCTGCGTCCCCCAGACCCCCTCCAGACGAGTCTGGTTGTAGGTGTTTCGAGAAAGTCTAGAGATTCTTTCTGCGTCAATCTCGATCTTTTGAGAAGATAGTTTGACGGAGATTGTTACAGTTGCTTTGGCGCGTACAATACTTCCGAGTGGATGGATTGATTGAGCATAATTTTGATCTGGGGCGGCAATCTTGGCAAATAGCTGGTGGGAAATTCAAGTTCTTTGCGATCCGGCGCTGGACGATTTAGCTTTTTGGCGGTTGGAAGACTTTGGCTGTAAAGGCACGTCTAGCGAAATCAAAGGCCATGCTTGCTTGGTGAAGGCTTATTTGCCCCAGGAGCAGGCTCACCTTTTGGATTTGGCGGCATTGGCTTTGCTGTTACGGCAAGATGCGCTGGCAGTGGGGATGTCTGTTCCGGCGGTTCAATGGGAAATTATTGATGAGGAGGATTGGTCTAGTAGCTGGAAGCAGCACTGGCAACCGCAAGAGATTGGCGATCGCTTCTTAATCTACCCCGCTTGGCTACCGCTGCCTGATGAATCAACTCTTAAGGATCGCTTATTGCTTCGCTTAGATCCAGGGGTGGCGTTTGGGACGGGAGCGCACCCGACGACTCAGCTTTGCCTAGAAGCGCTAGAGATGCGGATGGGGCCAGGGGCAACAGATGTGGTTGTGGCAGACATTGGTTGTGGTTCTGGCATTCTCTCGGTTGGGGCAGTGCTTTTGGGAGCTAGGAAAGCTTATGCAGTTGACATTGATCCGTTAGCCGTTCGCTCTGTTCACGAAAATGTGGAGCTGAATCAAGTTGACCCGGATCGGTTGCTCGTTGAAACAGGTAGCATTGATCGCTTGATTGAAATGACTCAGGGGCCAGTGGATGGCTTTACGTGCAATATTCTGGCTGAGGTGATTCTGGATATGATCCCTGATATGTCGGCTTTGGCTAAGGCGAATACGTGGGGGATTCTCAGCGGTATTTTGCTGGATCAGGTGAAACCGATCGCCGATACGCTAGAGCAACATGACTGGATTGTGGCGACGTTATGGCGGCGGCAAGATTGGTGTTGCCTGAATATTCGTCGTTCTTAGAGACTATATTCTAGTTGACAGGGATTCGTTAAAGTCTTGACGTCAACACCTGCAAAATAGGTGCGATCGCCTCAGCCCTTGGCGGTCTAAACTTTGGAAAGGATGCTGCACTGGAGAAAGGGGAATTGTCATGGTAGAAGCACCCACAGCCGATCGGATGAAATGGGCAAATGCCTTGTCAACCCGCTCTTCTTTAGAGGCGGCGATTGAGGAAGTAGTGGAGCGGGCTCAGGAGGGCTTAGGCGTTGCAGCGAATTTCGGCATTTTGTTTATCTCAGCAGCTTTTTCCAGTGAATATTCTCGCCTCATGCCCCTCCTGAAAGAGCGTTTGTCAGTGCCTACCTTAATCGGCTGTAGTGGGGGTGGCATTATTGGGGTTGACTCTAGCGGGGAAGCTCAAGAAGTTGAGGTGGAGCCTGCTCTGAGCTTAAGTTTGGCTTACTTACCAGAAGTGAAAATTCATGCTTTTCACCTCACGGGTGAGGAGTTGCCGGATCTCGACAGCTCGCCGGATGCTTGGGTGAAGGTGATTGGGGTTCCGCCAGAGGAGGAGCCTGACTTTATTTTGTTGGCTGATCTGATGTCATCCAAGATCAATGATTTGTTGCAAGGGCTGGACTTTGCCTACCCAGGCTCGATCAAGGTAGGGGGGTTGGCGAGTGCAAATGCGATGGGAGGCAACAATGGTCTGTTTTGCAACTATCAACTCCAGCGTGAGGGGATCGTGGGGGTCGCCTTAAGTGGCAAGATCGTAGTAGAAACGATTGTGGCTCAAGGTTGTCGGCCTATTGGTCCCGTCTATCGGGTGACAGAAGGGGAGCGCAACATCTTATTGGGGCTAGAAGCTCAAACCGACTCAGACTTGGGAGTGAGCAATGGTAAAGGTCGTACTCCTCTGACGGTGCTGCAAGAGCTGATCCAAGACATGAGCGAAGAAGACCGATCGCTGGCGCAGCATTCATTGTTTGTCGGGATAGCTCGGAATGCGTTTAAGCAAACATTAGAGCAGGGGGATTTTTTGATCCGACAGGTCTTGGGGGTTGATCCGAGGGTAGGGGCGATCGCGGTTGGAGATCGGGTTCGTTCGGGTCAGCGAATTCAATTTCATTTACGTGATGCTGAGGCTTCGGCAGAGGATCTCCGTAAGTTGCTAGAGCGTTATTGTAAGCAAAATTCTGCTGACCCAACTTCTAAAGCAGCTTTAATGTTTTCTTGCTTGGGGCGAGGTGAAGGGCTTTATGGAGAACCTAATTTTGACTCACATTTATTCAGTCGTTATTTTGGCAATGTGCCTTTGAGCGGTTTTTTCTGCAATGGTGAGATTGGCCCGATTGCAGATAACACGTTTCTTCACGGCTACACGTCTGTATTTGGGATTTTGCGGCAAGGATAAGTCATTCCTCCTCCTTTTTCATCCTTCTATAATCTCTTCCCTTCTACAACCTGAAGCTATCCCATTGGTCAGAGGCGATCGCGCCTCTTTTTTTTTACTATATGAACAGGCATTTAATTGCAGTTTTGAAAATTTGGAATATTTAATATGAATAAGGATTCTGCATCTTATCCTGACTCTTCAGGTATCAATCAACCGATGACTCCTGAAGAAGTTGATCCCAAACAAAAGCGAGAGCAGAAGGAAGAAATGGATCGCGTTGGCAAGGGAAATCTAACGGCTAACCCTGGCGATCGCATTGATGATTCTAAGAGTGTGCAAGAAAAAGCGCAGCAAGTTTCAGTGGATACTGCAGATATCACTGGGGATCATATTGTGGTTCCTACCTACTTTGTCGTGGATGAGCCCGATGGCTCCCAAAAGCCGTTGCATCATGTGAAGGATGCTGACGAAATTTCCGATGTGATCCGCCAAGCCCGGGTGGACGAAAATGGTGAGCGGATTTGGCGGTAGGTTTTCTTTGTGGGGGACATGATGTCATGGCAACCCGCGATTACTCCAGCGATCGCTATAAGTTAAGGGGGATTTATGCCCTATGCAGAAGTTGGAGAGTTACCCGATGCGGTTAAGCATCACTTACCCAAGCATGCTCAGGAGATTTTTTTGGCAGCATTTAACCACGCTTTTGCAGAGTACGAAGGTGAGGAAGAACGTGCTTTTCGAGTGGCTTGGGCAGCAGTGAAGCGAGACTACGAGAAGGGTGATGATGGCAACTGGCATCGCAAGCCTGACTAACGTATGAGGTAACTTTCCTTGGGGCGCACCTTTGCGCCCTTGTCCTATTTAACTAGTTATTACCTGCTTATTCGTAACTGTTATTAGTCTGAATAATTGGCCTAAGTGAATAATTTTTAGGAGTAACGTCAATGAACCTGAAGGCAGTTTGGACGCTGCTCAAAGATACGGTACAAGAGTGGCAGACAGATAAAGTGCCGTTGTTAGCAGCAGCGCTTGCCTACTACACCATATTCTCTCTCGCACCTCTGCTCACTATTGTCATTGCGATCGCAGGTTTCGTTTTTGGCCCTGATGCTGCGCGGAACCAGCTAGATGAGCAAATTCAGGGCTTAGTGGGTGCCCAGGGAGCCGATGCCATCCAGACGATGATTCAGAACGCCTACAACCCTTCCTCAGGCATCATTGCCACAGTGATCAGTGTGGTAACGCTGCTCTTGGGGGCTTCTGGCGTGTTTGCTCAGTTGCAAGACGCTCTCAATACTATCTGGGAGGTTCCACCCCCTCAGGAAGGCGTAAAAGGCATGGTGAAAGCACGTGCCACTTCCTTTGCAATGATTTTGGTGATTGGCTTTTTGCTTTTGGTTTCTTTAGTAGCGAGTACTGTGCTGGCGACGGTGGGCAACTTCTTCGGCCATTTGATCCCAGGTCTCGCCATTCTCTGGCAAGTTGTTAACTTTGTAATTTCCTTTGGAGTTATCACGCTCTTATTTGCCCTAATCTACCGTGTGCTACCAGACGTCAGGGTGCCGTGGGGCGATGTGTGGCATGGTGCCATTGTGACTGCTTTATTGTTTACGGTTGGTAAATGGTTGCTCGGCCTCTATCTCGGCAATAGTGGTGTTGCTTCTCCCTACGGGGCTGCGGGTTCTTTCGTAGTAGTTCTAGTTTGGGTTTATTACTCGGCCCAGATTTTGCTGTTTGGGGCTGAGTTTACCCAGGTTTACTCCAAGCACTATGGCTCTAAGTGGCGCATTGCCCGCAATAATGCCCCGTTAGAAACTAAAACGGACGCAAAGCTAAGCTAGGAACGCCAAGGCTGAATAAGGCTAAATGGATGAAATTTTGTTGGGTCGGATGAGGTTAAAGTTACAAGTAGGTAAGCCCAGCGTAGACAGCCACTAAAAATGAGTAAGGTTCCTGCTCTTCATCAGCTTGAGTGTTCTTAAAGGTAAAGTCTGCTAGGGCGATCGCGACCGACTCAATCCCGGACTCACAAGCTGTAATCGTCAAATCACTGACAATCGTTGGAACCGCTTCAATCTCTGGGCGATCGCTTTGGCGGTTCGCTTTGGGACCAATCACAAATCTGACTCTGTATTGTCCGGGTTGATCCAAAATCAAGCAGGGGGTCAGAGTATCCGTATCGAGCAAGCGGAAGTGACTGCCCGCAGGCCACTCGATCAAAGACCACTCAAAAGCAGGAAATTGACCGTTTACCCAGCCTGGAATGCCAAGAGCTGTGTCAGTCTGAGAGCCTAGACCCTTGGAAACTCGACTCATTTTTTGTGGGTCAACCGAAGGGCACGTGATGCAACGAGGTTGCCAAGCATTATACTTTCGCTTCACTAGCAACCACTGCTCCTGTAGTTCATGGCAAGTTAGTGGCTCTAATTTCTGCCGTTCCTGCACTAGGAGATTGGACTGAGTGGAGACGCTAGGAGTCCGGTAGGCTGTGGCACTAAGTTCGGAAGCTGGCCGCTCAGTCAGATCCCAATCTTGGTCTGAATCTGGGTCGGATCTCATCGATGCTACCGTTGCACTCAAAACTGTCAAAACTTTTGTTTTCACGATGACCCTTGGGTTAAAGCAAATGATCGAGAACCTGGCACCTAAGCAATCTGATAGTCTGTTAGCTTGTCAGCTTTTAGTTGCGTAGTACAGAGGTGCCATCCCTGTGTGGGGCCATACTCCTCACTCCGTTGTCAGTTGTTTCGCAAAGCACTAAGATGGTGGCGCGGCTCCTACGGCATAGAGTGGTCTTGAGTTCTTGTTCACCGATTTCTAGAACGAGCTGTCAGAGTTTGCCCATCAGATAATTAGCAAAGGTTCCTCAGTATATTTGCGGCTAAAGTGTGGAGCTACGATAGCTGTATCTTAACTGATTACCTTTTATCTAAGTGATATTATCTAATTTCAAATCGATATTTTTAACCAAAATTAATTGCGATCGCGTCTTCATCCCTCAAAATAAATCAACCTTCAAGGATGAATAAGCATCACCCAGACTGATAATCTCTACTAGGGGTGGAATTGTCTCCGCTCTCCGAAACTATCTTCGCTTCGATGTGTGCCATGTCTGTAACTCTTGATCGGATTGCCCAGATTTATCATCAACCTTTACCAGATCTCCTATTTGAGGCCCAGCGAGTCCACCGGGAGCATCACGATCCGCATGCAGTTCAGCTATGCACACTTAGCAACATCAAAACTGGCCTGTGCCCAGAGGATTGTGCTTACTGCTCCCAGAGCGTTCACAATCAAACGGATCTCCAGCCTCAAGCCCTGATGAATGTTGAGGAAGTAGTATCTGAAGCTAAAACCGCTAAAGCGCAGGGGGCAACCCGCTTTTGCATGGGTGCTGCTTGGCGGGAGGTCAAAGACGGCCCTCTGTTCGATCGCGTATTAGAGATGGTGCGTCAAATTGCTGATCTAAATATTGAAGTCTGTTGTACCTTAGGCATGCTGAAGCCGCACCAAGCGCAACAACTCAAGGCAGCGGGTTTGACAGCCTACAACCACAATCTGGATACGTCTCCTTCCTACTATTCACAAGTAATTACAACTCGTACCTATCAAGACCGCTTACAAACGATTCGCGCCGTGAGTGAAGCAGGTATCTCTGTATGCTGCGGTGGTATTCTGGGTATGGGTGAGTCTGTTCAGGATCGCCTAGAATTTCTGGAGGTACTGAGTGGTCTAGAGCCAGCTCCAGAGTCTATCCCCATCAACTGCTTAGTTCCAGTGTCGGGCACTCCCTTACAAGACATTGCGCCTGTAGACACAATTGAACTAGTCCGGGCAATCGCTACCACTCGTATTCTTTTTCCTCAAGCAATGGTGCGTCTTTCCGCAGGTCGTTTGCAGATGAGTGATGAGTTACAAGCACTCTGTTTCATTGCGGGTGCCAATTCTATCTTTACTGGCCCAATCCTATTAACTACACCCAACCCAGACCATAACCACGACGAGCAAATGTTACAGCGTCTAGGCATGACTCCCAAACCTCTCTCTATATCCACTTCAGTCGCATCTCCCAGCCTCTGAAGTAGGAAGAACGCAACAGTTAAAGTATCCTTTTTTATGAGGGAAGAGAAGCTTCGACTGATCTCCTTTCCCATCTCCTCTCGAAAGAAAACCTCCTAACAGTACAACTGAAAAGGAGGTTTTTAATTAAGTTTCAACTAATCGCTTTACTTGTGCTCTTTAGCAGGTTCTTGAGCGTTGGGCGGAGTGAGTGAAATTGATTTGACATCCGGGTCAGAAGCTTGAGGTGGTTTAGCTCCTGTTTGATAGGGAATGGGAAATTCAGATTTCATAGAAATTTCAGGGTATTTCTTATTAGAAGATGTTTATAGATTTAATACTAATAGTCTAAGAGGGTGTTTGAAAAGTCGGGTAAACAGTAGAAAAGCTCACTCAGTGTAAGCTGCGAATACGAAAGAACACAGCACCGAGTGAGCTAGATGGGTAAATCCTATCCCAGTAATCTGACCCGTGCCGAATACGAATTTCTCAGTGACCTGATTCCAGAAGCAAAACCCGGTGGTCGCCCACGCAGCATCGAGATGTGGGCAGTTCTCAATGCCATCTTCTACGTCCTAGTCGAGGGGTGTCGTTGGCGAGCGTTGCCGGGAGACTTTCCGGCATGGCAGACGGTGTATACCTATTTTCGCAACTGGCGCAAGGACGGCACTTGGATTGTGATTCATGACCGCTTACGTGAGTGGACGCGCATCGAAGTGGATCGCCAGCCCAGTCCCTCTGAAGCGATCCTCGACTCGCAAAGTGTCAAAACGGCGGCAGGGGTGAGCGAACAGGTGGGATTTGACAGTGGCAAAGTGATCAAGGGGCGCAAGCGGTTTATCAGTGTCGATACCTTGGGACTGGTGCTGCGTGTGTTCGTGACTGCTGCCAGTGTGGGAGAACGAGCAGGGGGCAAACGGGTACTCAAGCGGGTCAAACGGATGGACAAAGCTGTGTTTCGTCTAACCACCATTTGGGTCGATGGTGGCTTTGATGGCGCACCGTTCCTAATGTGGGTGATGGACGTTTGCCGTTGGATTATCCAAGTGGTGCTGCGACCTGAACAAACCAAGGGGTTCGTGCTGCTCAAAAAGCGATGGGTGGTGGAGCGGACATTCGGTTGGTTGATGCACTGTCGTCGTCTAGTGCGTGACTATGAGTTATTGCCAGAGACCTCAGAGACATTAATCTATCTGGCAATGATTCGGATAATGGTCAAGCGATTGGCGTAAACTTTGACTCGTTACAACTTTTCAAACACCCTCTAAGCGCTAGGATGTGCTCTATCCGAAGCCATGTAATCTAGAGCTGAGCTTAGCAGTGCATTCCGCCATCTGGCATATGTTCTTGAAATGGCTTTCGTATTCCAGACAACGTATTGATATTTTTGGGCCTTCAACGGTAGACAGCAGAGGAAAGAGACTTTGGTGGCATCAATTTAATTGAGGTCACTTAGAAAGAGAAAATCTCGCAGGTACTAGCTTTACGGGGCTTCGTTTGCGCCTGCGAGATTTGAATCGGCTCCACTGACGGGTGTCAACTTAGATGGAGCACTGTTCTATTCATTTACTTCCTCACACAAACATATCCTCCAGCTATAAATTGCAGAGTAGAGTTAGCAGGGCAGTCTTGCTGAGTTATGCTCCCCTCAAGCGGATTGGAAGTTGATTGAACAGCGGGAGCTGCACTCTCAGCGGCGGGAGCAGAACTTTCCAGAAAACTTGGTAGAGGAGTGCCACCCTTACGCCCAACAGCTGGGAGTTCCAATAAAGCAGTCGTTGCTCTTCCAGAACCGTCATTAGTAACAGAGTTTTGATCCCCCGGATGTCCGTTGGGGATAAACAACTGCGGATGGTCAAACGGTGCACTCTGATTGCGAACTCTCGCATCAGTTAGACCGTTCATGAAAGCCACTAGCGCCTCTTTTTCCGATTCGTCCAGCCCCAGGTTCTCAATATCTGGGTCTAAGTTTTCGATATTAGTTTCGTGGAAATCTCCACCCCGATTGTAGAAATCCACTACCTGCCGCAGAGTTAGTTGCCCACCATTATGAAAGTAAGGAGCTGTAAGCGCTATATTCCGCAGTCCGGGTGTTTTAAAGGCTCCATCGACAGCCACTCTTTCAGTCGCACTAATAGGCGGCTTCAGATTGGGATCGTTGAACTTTCCATTCTGAGCCAGTCGCGACTCTGAAAGTGGGTTGCCAAACGGATCTTGACCGCCCACGCCTAAATCTTCCTGGGTAGGTCTAACACCAATGTTGTAAAAGCCGTTGTCATAGACAGCAACACCGTTATCGCCCATCACCATACGTTCGAGTCGTTCGTTTCGCACGTTTTTGACAGAAGCATTGGTAAACTCGGCTCCACCGTGGCAATTGACGCACTTAGCTTTACCCTCAAACAGTTCTTTCCCTCGTTTCTGCTGAGCAGTTAAAGCATTGTTATTTCCTTCCATGAACTGGTCAAAAGGCGTATTGTCGGAAACTAGCGTTGCCTCATACAGCTGAATGGAAAGTCCCATAAACAGCGAGAAGTTGTAGTCCATCAATGTGAACTCGTTGGTAGCTAAAGCTCCCTGCGGTTGTCTGAAGATCCGGCTACCATCAGCACCAACTTTGATAATCTGCTGAGAGTTCCACCACTCTGGCTTAAAGGCATCTTGAACCATAGTTTGGTAGTTCTTCTGCTTGAGACCTGGTTTCGGCCAGTTGCTATATTTACCGAGAACGCTGTCTTCAGGATGCACAAGTTGCTTTGCCAGGGGACGTAAGACCTTTAGCTTTTTACCCGTTTCTCTAGGAAGCTTCTTGGTCTTGACTCGATCAAACTTCTGACCGATATCGGGAAAAATACGACCACTACCAGATTCCTCAACATCGCTGAGTGGCGGGCCTACCGCCTGCGATGCTAGAGAGGAATTCTTAAGACTGACTTTCACTTGCTGTAGCGCAGACTGTTTTGTGGGTGCTTTATACAGAAAGGCATTTTTGTCCCTCGATCCAAAGGGATTGACGCCGTTAAAATCATTTTGCGCCCTTCCATCCCAGAAGTTGCGGAAGTTGAACACCGCATTAATTGTACTGGGTGCGTTGCGACCTGTTACCTGACGGACGTTGATGCCGTTAACATTGAAAACTGGATCTGGCTGCACCGTTACATTGTCTACAGCACTACCGGGAATGATGTCGTTGAATTTGGTCAGATCGACACCCTGAGAACCAGTAATGTCGTCATTGTCAGCTAGAACGGTCGAGGAACGATCATCCGAGTTTTGCAGCTTGTGGAATGGATAATCTTCCGGTTTCAGCGTGTAATTAGGCCCAGTTCCTGGACTGAAATTTGTTGATGGTCCTGGGTGGAGCTGGTTTTTTGCTCTGTTGTCAACTCCTGCATAGAAGTGACAACTGGCACAAGACTGGAAACCATCGCTTCCTACCTGCATCTCCCAAAAAAGAGCTTTTCCTAAAGCGATCGCAGCTGTTTTATTCTTAACAAATTGTCCGAGATTATCTGGCTCTGGGATCGGTACACTTTTGAGCGAGGCTAGCAACTGCGGCGGTTCAGATGGCTCTAGCTGAGCTGCTACGGTATGTCCAGCCAAGACGATAACAGCAGCGATCGCTACCATTACCATGCTTTTTTTAATTCTCTTTGAAAAAATCGATCCAAGTCGATTAAGTCGAAATAGAAACGCGATCGCCAAAAACGCTATTTCTTTAATTCGTTTCTTCATTTTTTTTAACCGTCATAAGTTAGATATTAAAGCTAGAAAAGCATTACTCCTCGCTGTTTTTATGCTCTGATTTCCCTACCTCTATAGGATATATTCATCTTTTCAAAAAATACTTCGACTTATGGTTATTAATTGACTTAATGACATTTTTATCACGCTACTTGATCCCTCCTAAAACACTCGATCCTTCTCAAAGCTTAAAGCTGAAATTTGATATATTTATATAAGTAGTAATCAATAAGAGTTCTTTAAATATGAAAAAATATTTACAGTTTTTGTTTTTTATATATACCGTTTTAAGCAAATTCTATCCCTCTTTTATCACTCTTTCCAAGGAATATTTAGAATGGAGACAGCCCCTGTTCTGCTCCATCATCAATGCCTGCTTCCAGAGAGCCCCGGCCAACGATTCGATTTGGGGATGAATACTGCCACCACTTTCAAGCCATATTTCCCGAGATGCGTAGCTATGAAGCGTTCAAATTCCTGCACTTGGGGCTGATTAGTGAGATCAAACGCAAATCGCTCCCAGCAATCGCTAGAGCCGTGGGATTAGACAATCATCAAAACTTACATCACTTCTTGAGTGCATCTCGGGCAGTGTCGCAGTTGCGTCAACAACGCTTGGAGTTGATCCTCAAGCTCCTCAATGGACGGACCTTGATTCTGCTGATTGACGAAACAGGAGATCGTAAGAAGGGGAAACAGACCGATTATGTCAAACGGCAATATATCGGCAATCTGGGTAAGCGAGAAAACGGCATTGTTGCAGTGACTGCCTATGGCTTAGTCGATGGGATGATTCTCCCGTTGACCTTTGAGGTGTACAGACCCAAAGAGCGGCTGAAAGCAGGCGATGAATATCAAAGCAAACCGCAAATTGCCGCCACGATGATTGGGCAACTGCAAGCGATGGGATTCCGCTTTGAACTGGTTCTGGCTGATAGCTTGTATGGGGAGAGCAAGATCAATTTTGTCAATGTTCTAGAAGAGTTGGAATTGCCCTATATCCTGGCGATTCGGAGTAACCATGCCCTTTGGTTACCGCAAGAACAGGAGGTTTATCAGGAGGCTTGGCAACCCTTCAGTCGTACCTTCTGCAATGGCACGATTGAGGTGCGCTATATGGCAGAGGTGATTTATGGCAAGCGACATCGTAAACAGTACTGGCTGCTGACGACAGACCCTGATACCTTACCTGAGAATTCGACTACATTCGTTCTGGTGTCTGACCCAGCCATCAAGCTGGAGGAGATTGGTAACGCATACGGCTTCAGAACGTGGATTGAGTATGGGCTCAAGCAAGCCAAGGATGTCTTGGGTTGGGCAGACTTTCGCATGACTCATTATGAGCAGATTGAGAAGTGGTGGGAACTAGTGATGAGTGCGTTTCTCATGGTCAGTTTGTTTGCGGATGCGTTCACTGAGACTCGTCCCCTAGCCCAACATCTGTTTACCCAACATCCGTGGTGGAACCACCAAAGGGGGTGGAAGCATTGGCTCAACAACCTGCGTTTAGTCATTCAACCGTTGATTTACGGCAATGGGTTAAAGCGATGGCTCACGGTATTTCCGAATGCAGCATTAGAGGTGGGATTGGCTCAGTTGATAGAGCAGATGAATCAGTTCTTTTGCCCATGCGTGCAGCAGTTGAACTCACAAATCAGGTTTTCATCTGCTTAGAGTGATAAAAGAGGGCTAAAAATTTGGCTATTGATCTAACTTTGGCTAATAGAGTTTTGCTTGGCTACGGGAAGTGCCGGTTGTAGAAGTGATTCAGGGCATCGCAGCGCTGATACGGGATTGTGCAAGGGGTGATCGCCAAAGTTGAAACGTAGGGTTAAAACTAAAGATGGAGTAGTCCAGCAGGACTATTGACATCACCAAAATACTCGTTAACATGTACAGGAATATAGCAATCCTAAGAGATTCATGAAAATGCACCATACATAAAGACCTTCGAAAAATTAAAGGTCTGACGATGGGTGGCGAACTCAAATAACCACTTCACCGTTGAGAACGATTGACACAGGTGATAGAACTCTCGAATCCACCGCTTTGCCTGCAACCAAACATCCTCCACTGGGTTTTGCCGAGGGTCATTGGGAGCGAAGCGAAGGCAGGTAATTTTCCACTCGGACTCGCCTAAGCCCTGATTGACTGAGGCCAAATAGTCCTTGAGCGCCTGAGAACGGTGATAGCTCGCTCCATCCCAAATCAAGGCAATGCGAGACTGAGGATGCTCAGCCAGGAGCAGTTGCAAGAAGGCAATCGTGGCCTCGGAATTCGCTCGCTCAAAAGCTTTCACAACAAACTCTTGGCTCAAGATATTCAGCGCTCCATAGTACGTCTGCTTCTGACGTTCGTTAGTCATTGGCACTTCGATGCGTTCGTTGGTTTTGCCCCACACATAGCCGCAGAGGTCGCCCCAGAGCAGATGACATTCATCCTGGAACAAGACGACTAAGTGACCCAGGACAATCTCCTGTCGATGTCGTTCCAGCCAAGCCCTGATTTCGTGTTTTTTTCTCTACCAATTCTGGGTCTGCTTTGGGATTGCGCTTCTGGGTCTAGTAGGTATAGCCTTGAGATACCATCTGCACGGCCAGGGCGCGTTTGAGTTCACGAGAGTCAGGATTGCTCCGAATAAACTCAGCGAGTTCTTCCATAGACCGACTCACTAGTTAACTAGACAAAGGTCAATCGTGACACGGAAGCATGCCGCCTTTATGCTTTTTCATGAATTATTTAGGATCGCTATATTTGAACTAAAGGAGTTGAATATGAGCTATTTCATCTACAAGGATGCCCAAGGTTTATGGCGCTGGAGACTTAGGGCAAGCAACCACAAAATCATTGCAGACTCTGCGGAAAGTTACCACAACAAGCAAGATTGCCTAGCAGGTATCGATCTCGTTAAAGGTTCAAAAGACGCGCCTGTACAAGAAAGCTAAGCTGTCCAACGTTGCTATCGATTGTCATATCTTTCTTTATAATATTTATAAGTAGAATAATAACAAAAAGCTTGGTCCAGCCTGGGTTCAAGCAATTCCTGATTAGAACTCAGGTTGAAGCGATCGTAAAATTTACGAAAGTTGTTAGTTAACACGATATTTGGGTCACACGTGGAATTGGTATTTGGGTCACACGTGGAATTGGTGAAGCGAGCGCAACAGTGTGGGTGGTCGTAGTGCATCGAAGCGTTATTGATAGAACATCCAGCAAGGCCTATTAGCTCACCCTGGGCTTACCTTCTGCAATTCGGCGACAGATCTTTCCGGCTGTTCCCGCTAGAATGATTGCCATCCATGGATGAGGAGATAGGCATGAGCAATCCCGCCACCCCATCGACGCCCTCCGATACCCGCTCACGGCGGTTTTACCATGGCACCCGGGCAGACCTCAAGCTTGGCGACCTGATTCAACCTGGCTATGCCTCCAACTACACCGAGCGGCGATCGCCCTGGGTCTACTTCAGCGAGACGCTGGACGCGGCCACTTGGGGAGCGGAGCTGGCGAAGGGCAAAGGTCCAGGCCGAATCTACTTAGTGGAACCGACCGGCTCGTTCATGGATGATCCCAACCTGACGGACCAGAAGTATCCCGGATTGGGAGGAGCCCCATCACGCAGAGCCGCCTAGCAAATTGTTGCAGCTGACGAACGCGCGTATCACTCCGCATACATTCAAAATGCCAACCCCGCGCGTTCGCAGCTGAACTCTGGTGTTATGGGGCTCAACCCGTCGGTAAGGGCGCAACCGCAAGTTTGCCCCTTAGTGTTCAGCAATGATATGAGCCATCGTAATTGCTCAACCCAGTAGCCAATCTGTCTGCTGTGAGGTAAGGGCACGGGAAATGGCATCAAAGGCAGCAATGCCCTGACGCTTCGCAGTGTTGACAAGCGATCGCACCTGAGCGAATAGCTCCGCTCCCCAGTCCGAGCGGAATCCGTTCGTCACCTTGCGAAAGACGACGCTCCAGCGCAACGCCTGCTCACTGGCATTATTGGTTGACGGAATTGTCTCATCCGTCAAAAACAGCAACAGATGAGCCCGAATCTTCTGATAGCGTTTGAGCAACCGCTGTCCCTCGAGCGATTTGGGTTGCAGATTCAAGATCTCCCGCAGTAAGCCGCGAAATCGAGAGCAATACTGCTGAACGGTTGAGGCAGCCAGGGTGTGTCGTCGCCGTTGCAGGGCAATGGCTTTGAGGAGCAGCCATTTCATCCGGGGCGCAAACAACTCATCACCCGCATCCATGGCATACTGACAATCGCGCAGTTGATGGGCTAGACACACTTGCCAGTCGTGCGCCGGATGGGCGGTCTGGGCACTGAATAAATCAGACACCCAAACCTGTGGTTGATGCCCCGCCATCACGGTATCAATGACCGTTTTGCCACGACTGGGACGAATCACGTGCAAACACACCTGGTCGTTCTGAAACACCCATTCCCACTGGTTGGTCCCCTTCACTCGTGCCCCCGTCTCATCACTGCCGACGAGACGAGCACTGCGTAAACGTTCGACAATCTTGGCCACCGGGTTTTCTAGCTGAGAGCGCACCCGTTGCAGGAGATTGGCAATCGCTCCTTCGGACAGGCTGAGACCGTAAAGCTCACTCATCAGCTGGCTCAGCCGTTGATAGCTGATGGCATGGCTGTAACGGAGATAGGTCACTAAACTCACGACACTGGTGCCAAAGGGAGACCCTGGCTCCAAACCGACTGGAACAGGCGCTTCATACGCCTGCTGACAACACTGGCAAGTCCCACCGTAACGTTCAACCCGGGTGATGTGAGGAGTCATCGGCGGCAATTCAATGCGTTCGTAAGTCCCGCTCAAGCGTTGTGTTGATAGCTCCACTTCGACCCCACAGTGGGGACAACTCTTGGCTTGGGCAACGACGACTTGATCCGGTTGTTGGCTCAATTCTCGCCCACCGTTACGGTGACTTCCCGTTTCCTCACCATTGAGGGCAGGGGACTGAGCCCTCCTCTGATTTGGCTTGAAGCCCTGAGAAGGAGGCAAACTTGAATTACGGGAGGTTTTCTTGACCCGTTTTTGCTTCAGCTTTTCGACCTCTGAGCGCAACGTTTGCAACTCCTGCCACAGCCCTTGAATCAGGGCATCCTTTTCTGCGTGACTCAGTCCAGCGAGAGGGGGCAGTTCCTTCATGGCAAAAGTTTATCATCTTCTACCAAAGGCGTGCTTAGGTCAACCTAGTTGAGCAATTACGAGCCATCTTATAAACTAGGGCTAATCCATAGTCATGTTTATCTCGGTTAACCAGTGCTGTGATTGTTGTGCTAAAACCTGCCAATCTTGAAAAATGAAATGCGGCAGCTGAATATCCTGGTCCTTCACCTGTGTGCCCTGTAACCTTTCCATAAGGGGATTCTGTATCTACAAATAGTCCTAACCCATATCCTAAACTCTCAAATAACGGGAATTTCCCCAGGTTGTAAGTAGGGCAGGACATTTGTTCAACAAGTGACAGGTCGAGAATCTGTCCTCTAAATAACACATCTATGATTGTTGTAAGTTCTGGTGCAGTAGAAATAACAACCCTATGAGCAACCCAGGCTGGGTGATAGATGTGGGTTATATCTTGTAATTCATCTCCATTGAAAAAAGCGGAATATCCTGGAGTCAGATGAAAACTATTGTCTAAACTTATGGGAACAAAGGATTTTTTCAAAGACAGAGGGCTGAAAATCACTTGAGCTAAGAGCATCTGTATTGATAAACCGGTTGTTCGCTCAAGAATGCGTTTGAGTAATAGATAGCCGATATTGGAATATCCCCATCCTTTGCCTGGCATGAATCGTAGTCCTTGAGTTTGGGCAAGATCTAGAAACGTTTCTGTTGACCAAGGAGAGCTTGGATTGGCTTTGACAGCCTCAGAATAGGCAGGCACTCCGCCGTAATCTGGTAGTCCACTAGTATGGCTTAGCAGCTGGCGAAGTGTGATGGAACTATCTAGAGAAAGATCACTGAGGTAAGCATGTACAGGTGTGTCTAGTTCAAGCAATCTTTTTCCCACAAGATATAGTGCTACCGTTGCTATCAGGCTTTTAGTAATGCTGTAGATATAAAAACTAGCATCTGTAGACAGCAACACTTTATGATCTCTGTTTTCACAGCCAATCCCTGTTCGAGAAAAGCTTGGCCATTGATATGTACAGCGATCGCAGCACCAGGAGTCTGAGATTTAATCAAGGACTGCTGGACGACTAATTTGAGTTGCTCTCGACGGTCTTGCTCCACAGTAAAATACTTGAATACATACTGGTTCAGCTTCTATGGTAGGGGTTGTATGGCGATCGCCGCAGACACGCATATAGTCGGTTGTGAAGTTGCCAATATTGTCGCCGTCCGGTTAGCTTCAGTGTTATCGCCTACGATGTCGAGTGCTTTAATGAAGCTATGCATTGTCAGATCTTTCTTCACAAAGAGGGTAATCCCCAAAGCGATTACGCAGTCTGTGTTTGAGCGATCGCCCCTCTCCCCCCACCCCTTGGCGCGATCGCAAATTTAATGAAAGTACAGATGTTATGTGACCAATCATGACTATATTTTTCGTGACTAGAAGAGATGTTGAGATCGCTTCAAGAAACCCCTAATGCTGATAGAAAGCGGTTGAATGTCAGAAGGCGTAAGGATTTGAGGTCAGCAGAGGGATCGAATTGTCACAAAAGTTTGTATTTTTGAGAGCGATCGCTATCAGGAGTCGGGGATGATGCCTAAAAAAGCTGAATCAAAATGAGTGTTTTGTGTGGCAGCCGTATGGCAGATGTTGCTGCCCTGGGCATCTGGAATGCATATGCAATCCAATTTCTGGCTTATATCTAAAGTGTCAGTTGTGGGTCAGTTGTAAGGCAGTTGTTGTGCAGATGGTGCGAGGAGTGGGGAATGAATTGGGTCGCGGAGGAGTTATGGGATGTAGATTTAGGAGATGCACGGCGGAATCGGCGGTTAGTGAAGATCGTGGAAGACTTAGTGGCGCAGCCAAACGAAAGTGTGCCGCAAGCGAGCCGAGATGAAGCAGCAGTGCAGGGCGTGTATGAGTTTTGGGACAATGCGCGAGTGAGCGATCGCGAAATATTGAGCCCGCATCAGCGGCGGACAGTGGAACGGGCAGCAGGCTATGAAACAGTCTTAGCGATTCAAGATACGAGTGAAGTGGATTAAGTGGATTATAGCGATCGCAAAGCGACACGGGGATTGGGACCGATTAGTAATGCCAAAGCGCGCGGGTTGAAAGTGCATACGGTTTTGGCAGCGAGTGGAGATGGAGTGCCTTTAGGGTTGCTGGGGCAAGAAGTGTGGGCGCGATCGCAGAAGGGAGTCGCGAAGGATGCCCGGAGTCGAGCGATTGCCGACAAAGAGAGTAAGAGATGGATCGAAGGTTTGGAGCTGAGTCAGACGTTAGTCCCGGCAGAGAAACAGTTAATTACGATCGCGGATCGAGAAGCCGATATTTACGAACTCTTCGCACATCCGCGCCGTCAGGGGAGTGAGTTTCTGATTCGCGCGGCACAAAATCGGAACACGAAATCTACCTCTGTCAGTGGAGAAGTGAAGCCGTTATTCAGTGCGATTCGGCTGAGCACTGTGGCAGGAGAAATCACGTTGAAGCTGCAACGGACGCCGCGACGGCGAGAGCGGTTAGCCGTGTTGAACGTGCGCTATGGGCAGTTTTGGTTGCAGCCGCCCGCCCATTTGGCATCCTTGGGAGCGATTGAGGTGAATGTGGTGTTGGCGGAGGAAGAGAAACCGCCGACCGGAGAGAAAGCGGTGGTGTGGCTGCTGCTGACGACGGTCAAAGTGGAGACGTTTGAGGAGGCATGCCAATGCTTGAAATGGTATTCCAAGCGCTGGTTAATCGAGCGTTATTTCTATGTTTTAAAGAGTGGATGCCGAGTGGAAGAATTGCAGCTGGAGAGTGCGGGGCGGTTAAGGTTCGCGATCGCGTGTTACTCAATGGTAGCGTGGCGACTGCTGTGGTTGACGTATGAAGCGCGGCAGCATCCAGAGCAAAGTGTTGCTGGGATCTTAGAGACAGCGGAATGGCAAGTGTTGTACTGCCGATCGCATCAAACAAAAGAGGTGCCGCAAGTGGCTCCAAGCTTGGGTGAGAGCGTGTTGTGGATTGCGAAGTTGGGCGGATTTTTAGGGCGTAAAGGGGATGGTGAGCCCGGGGTAGAGACCTTATGGCGAGGGTTAGGAAAGCTGCATGAAATGGCAGCGACCTGGGAGCTAATGCAGAGCTAGGATGGAGGGAAATAAGGATAAAGTAAAGAAAGATGTGACAAAGGACAAAGAAGAGTGAAACAAGGATGAATTGAGGCAATTTTACAAAAATACAAAGAGTAGAAAAGGATAGAGTCCAAATAATACGCACGCTAAGTATTAGATAGTTGGTCTAATCGATCTCTTATTGCAGGCATTTAACTTATTTTTTGATAACGCATTTAGATAAGTAAGTTAAGTACTAACTTGCCAAAACTATTCTATTAATAAGTAAGAATAAGAATGATTCAAAAAAGGTAGTATCAGGCGCTCGAGGAATTGGGTGGAGGAGATATCCCAGGGAAGCCAAAAGGAGATGAAGCGGAGCAATGCAAAATTCAAAAAGGTAATTGAGCGATCGCCCTTTGTTCCCTCTGCTTGCGCGGCGATCGCCTTTTTGCCCCCTTTCCCCTTTTTGCCCTTTCACCCGATCACGAGTCCAGAAAAACGAGCTGAGCAATTTTGGAGATATCAGGATGTCTGCGGTTATGCCTGGAGCCGAGGTGGTGTTGGTCATGATGCTGTTCCAACGCTTGCTGCATTTCCTCAAAGACGGTACTGACATTGTTTTGATTGGCGGACAGCCCGTTGGCTCGTAGTAGGGTTTGGAGGACAGGAAAAGAGATGTACCATTTTTCATTTAAGGTCCGATCGCCTTGGTTGTTGAAGTCCATAATGGCGTGAACGGCGCGGCGAATGTTGTCCAGAGCTTGGTCTTCCGGGAGGCGTTTGCGGGCAGGCTTAGAAGGAACCGCCTGAGACGGAGTTGCCGATTTTGTCGCAGGAGCGGACTGACTGTGGCTAGCTGCTTGACTAGTAGGGGCAAAAGGTTTTTGCGGTACTGGAAGGGAGCCAGCGATCGCGCCGAATTCTTGATTAGATTGGCGATTAGATTGTCCATCCCGATCGCCGATGAGCAGATTGCGAAACGCTTCTAGCTTGTTGGTTGCCAAGTCTCGTTCTTGTTGGAGTCGCTGATTTTCCTGTTGCAGCCGCTCCCACTCTGGGGATGAATTGCCTTGGTTCACGAGCGCGATCGCGGCATCACGCTCTTGTCGGAGAGTGTGGACTTCCTGTTCCAAAGCCTCCAGCCTGCCGGTGAGCCAAGCCAAGGTGCGGGCCTGGTCGGCGAGGGCGATCGCGAGAGTGGGATCGCTAGGCGCTGTGGGTGGTGTTGTAGTAAGAATCGCTTCGTGACTCGGCCCCTCCGCAGGCGATCGCACCCCCTCAGGTTCTGCCAACAGAGACAGTAACTCTGCAAGTGCTGATTCATAGCTGAGTCCCACCGTTCCACCCTTGCCGCGAATCTCAAGGCCAAAGTTGGCGGCCACCGAACGCAGCAAATCAGCATCCACCGAAACAGACTTGCGCCGTGGGCGCAGTTTGTTGGGAGCAAGCTCAGTGGGAGCCTCTGCCACTGTGGCTGCTTCATGTGGGGTATCAGGCATTGCAGCGACCTCCTCTGGATGGACAGAATGAGCTTGAGATTGAAAGCATGCAAGGACTTCAACATTGTGCTGAGCGAGCTTCACCCCTCGATTGGGGTTCACAGTTTCAAAAGGCCTGGGGTTTGGAGCAGCGATCGCACTCAAGAAATCTGCTTCTGGAACTGCTGGCGGGCAAAACCAGTGAAGAGCCAGGCAACTGTAGAGGGCTCTTAACGCCTCAACACCGTGAAGCGGTACCAAGTCATGAAAAGAGCGATCGCCCACCGCTTGAACCGCTCCGTCAATTTCTGGCAGGGGTAGAGGTGCAAGTTGACGAAACTGATTCCAGGCCGAGATCACCTGATTAGCAGTGGTGAGAGTGGGAACTTCGACACCCTCGACGAGAATGGAGAACCCAGTTTTTGGCGAGGGGATTGCCGACAGCAGGGTATCGATGGTTCGCCCCGTCACCAGCAGTAATCCCGTTGCCACCTCCGCCCACTCTTTGGAGAACAAGAGGCGATCGACCGCCCGATAGAGGAGAGCATTAATCGTGCCTTGCTCCAGCCTCAGGTGAGCCTCTGGAGACTCACCTGTCACGATTGAACCTGAGTCCTCATCCTCCACCATTGCTGCTTCCTTCTGAAACACCTCTAAGATTTCTACTCCTGGCAGCCCTAGTTTCACGCCTGATTCACCAGGAGAGCGATCGCGAATCAGGTAGTCATCGTAATTCTGCCGAGCCGAGTAGTTGGGCAGTTTCTGCCCATCCGTCGTCAACTTGAAGTGCCCCTGAATTTCCGCCTTAAAGCGATGGTCTGGCACCCACTGGGGTTTGTAGTAGTAGGTGGCAATCTCGGCATACACCGCCCGAAACAAATGAGTGTAGAGCCGTTCCCCATCATCGTTCTCCGCCTCCCGTCCTGGCACCAAATCCGCGAAGTGTTTTCGGCAAGCATGAGGCACCCCAGAATACTTGGCATTAATGCGCCGTTTGAGATGGTTGTTAGGAAGGTTGAGTGCCCTGAGTTCCTCAATGCTCCAAACCTGTTTAAGATGAGCGATCGCCCTTAGCACCAAGTCTGCTGGAGCCAACGTCGGGATTTCAAACTCTAGCCCCACCTCCCCCCGGCGCTTCACCGCTTCCGAGAACAGCAAACTGTAGGCCGTCTTCGGTTTGAACTGAGACAGGAGAATCTCACTAATGCGGCGTCCGACTAAGACCGATAATCCCGCTGCGACTTCATCTGGCTCATCACTCTCTAGCAGCGCGATCGCCCGCTCGACTAACAGATTGGCCTGCTGACTGGTAAAGAACTTGTTTTCCCGAGCATTGAGGCGACTGGCCTGCTCATTGTTCATGACGGTATAGACGTTAGAAGGGAGCAGGACATGGGCGATCGCAGGATGCTCCGGATGAAGCACCCGCAAAGCATTGACAATATCAGTGCGCCGATTTTTCTGCTGGCTTGGCGTCGTTAGCTTTTGCGCTGCAAACATCTGGTCAATTTGCTGAGCCCAGGCAGCTACCTTCTCCTGCGTATCAGGCGTATGGATAGAGAGATCCCACACTTGAGGCAATAGGGTTTTCAGCGCCTTTTCCAACCATTTTGTTTTAGCTTGAGCTGTGGCTTTATGGAGCAGATCTCTATCCATGACCGCTTGGAAAACTTTAGCTTATTATATTATTGATTCAGTAACATAACGATAAGCTTTTCGTTCAAAGCTAATCATGGATAACTTAAACTCAATGCGGCATTCCACTGCTAACCGGATGAGAAAGCTGGCATGAGGCTGGCTGAGCATCTCATTGGATTCTTTGGCTTTTGCCCCATCAATCCAACTCATCGTGATATGCGGATGAGGATTGGTGCAGAAAAGCCTAATCCACCAAGGCAGTTTGACCGCGATCGCTCCGTAAGACTGTCACCCTTTTGCTCTGGCAAACAGGTGTGCAGCTCGGTTTGTAAAACTTCAAGTCTGCTGAATTCGAGGGAAGCTTCTCCCACGTCTACTAGCTGCCTGCTATCAATTCAGATAAACTGCCCCAATCTCCAATGCCTCTTCAGGGGTACCGTAAAATGTACCGTTATTAAACATACAGGCTTCGTATCGTTCGTGGCTGTAAGTATAGAAGGCCAGACTCCACGATTCCTCGTTGCCAAAGTAGCGCAAGCGACATAGATGGGTGGGGTAGTGATACTGGCGCTCGAAATACTGTTCGCGAGTCTCTCCAGTAATTTTGAGTAATTCTCCACTGGGTTCGGGTGGCTCCAGGTAGGCATCGATATAACACAATGAGCCCCGAAACCGGACATCTATTCGGTTAAATTTCCCCGCGTAATGAGCATTTGCATACGCTTTAATCCTCTGCTCTACCCGCTGCCGCACGGCTTCTGGGATCTTCACACCGCCCGAGTGCGGATCTCTAACCCACCTACGACTCATCAGCACACCTTCAAGCCTTTTGCTGGCTATAGGGCCATCGTACAGCATGAGAGCGACTCCGCTCTAACACCCTCAGCCAGTATGCCTCCGGAATTTTATGGTTTGCCCTTTGCATTGATTTAACCGAGCGCTCGTAGTCCAAGAGATATTTGTACCTTTCGACCTGCCCTGCTTTACCCCTCCTGAGCGACCGCGACAAAGTGAACCCCCTTTAACCAAAACCCCCAGCAACGCTCAGCTCCATAGCGGAGAGTAAGGTGGTGAGGTTCTCCATTGGGGTAGAGCGGAGTTAGGGGAGTATGAGATTGAAGTCTGGCCCAAAGAATCCCTTTCATGCCGTTTAAGGAGCGATCGCAGCTTAACAGGCGATCGCTTTCACCTCCCTCCAAAGCCTTGAGCTTTGGGACGAGATTTCTGGTTGTGTTTGATGCGATCTCTGAGAGTGGCAGGCTTGCCTCCTAACTCTTGGCGAAGTTTTTGCTGGAGGGCTCTAAACTCGTCTAGAGGCGGTGGCAAATCATCCAGGATAGTCAAGCGCACCCGACTTCCTGGAGCGACCTCCCCGACCAAAACGCGAGCCGTGGCATCCACAACCTTCCCCATCGACTGCCCTTCCATCACTTCTGCTGGAGTAATGAGCCGGACGTAATAATCGGTTTCTGGATGCTGAAGAAAGAAGTTGCGGTCTTGCTGCATGACCTGCTCCAGTTGCTCAGCCCACTGTGGGGGAAGTTGAGCATGGGCATCATCTTGAGTGGCACCCGTATGGGGGTCAAATAGGAGGGTATGAGTCATAGCAGCCTCGCGATCGCACTGCCTCCATTGTGCCCTAGCCTGAAGGAGCGGCGATCGCTCTGAGATGCTCCGTAATCGATTCGCTTTGGGTTTATTGAGGGGCCTTAGACCTCCTCTGGCCTACAGTCGCTAAAGGTAATCGCTTCCGTATCCAGGAAGCCAGCGATCGCCATTTCTAGAACCATTTCTAGGGGATATTGAGTTTCTTGAGCATGGGCCAGCAGAGCCCGTTGGATGCGCTGTGGTAAAGCCGCCAGAATCATTGTCGCGGCAACTGGGCTCAGATGTTCATCGCTGGGGTCTGGATATAGATCTGTGCTGAGAGTTTGCATTAGTCTGTTTCAGGGGAGCTGACGTAATCAGGTTGAGTCGTAACAAAGCAGCAATTGTCCTCAGTTCCAACCCTACTGGCTCGGTAAATACGATCGCTGAAAGGCGATGGCAATGTAGGGGCGGCAGCTACTAGAGGAGCCGATGAGGTAAGATTTTAGGGAGCAAGGAAGAGGATTTATGAGCGAGCCACAGCTGCTAGAACTGCACTATGTGTACATCGCTCGTTGTGCCAACGGTTCCTTGTACACCGGTTATAGCAAAAGTGTGGAGCAGCGAATTGCGGCTCACAATGCTGGCAAGGGGGGACGCTACACCAGAGCCAACTGCCCCATAGAACTGCTCGTCTGTTGGCCTTTTCAAACAAAAACAGAGGCATTGAAGACGGAATATGCGATCAAACAGTTGCCCCGTCAAACAAAGCTTGCTTTAGCAGTCGGTAGGTATGTCCCTGAGTGGTTAGATGCTTCTCTGAGATAAGCGAGGGTATCAGAGCGATCGCACCCAAGACAAAACACTATATCCTTCAACAGCTTTAGAATCCACGACAAGGAGAAGCTTTTTGGTCTGTAATTAGGATATCCTTTTAGATAGAGTTCTTTGTGGAATTCAAGCTCGGCAAGTATTCTGACTATCCTAATTGCGATCGCTACTGATGCCATAGAGATAGAGTTATTCAAAATGTTGATGTTGGATAATGGCAGGAAATGCTTGACCAGGTGGAAGAAGATAGGCGATCGGACTTGCTATCTACTAATTTATCTTATCGTAACCATTTGATATTTTGACCATTATCTTAATTTAATTTGAATAGCTTATATGAAATTGCGGCTTGATTCTTGGAAAGCCTTATACAGCAATATATTCACGTGCCAAGCTTAAATAAGCTAAGAACTATACATCAAAATTCCTCATAATTTGAATTTCTTATTATTCGCATCCCTATGAAATGAAATAATTTACATATGTCTGATTTTTAATAGCTAGGTGGAAAAAGGATGAAATAAAGTAGAAAGCTGTAACTATTGCTGTCGCTTAACACAGTATTTGACCTCGTTAACAAATTAAATGTCCACTCCATCGATTGCTGAAAGTGTTGGTACATCTAGGTTGTAAGCCTATATTGTTGGATTATCTGGTTTAACAGATTAAGTGACCAAAAATTTAGGCAACAAATTAACACAATATTTGACCGGTGGGTGGCATAGAGTAGGTGGAGCAGCAGGGATTGAAGGACGCGAAGAGAATCTCAGCGAGGATGGGTGTGGAAGGAGAAGAGGCGGCGATCGCCAGCGCTCGCGGGGGAGCGAATGAAAATGAAGCTCACCAAAGATTGCGCTCCTTGAGCCTAGAGGAACAGGAGCGATTAAGTGTATTGCAGCAGTTGTTGGCAACCGCGGATCAGCCCGATTACATAAAACGGCAGCGAGCGGTTGCTGAGAAGTTGGGGATCAGCGATCGCAGCGTGCGGCGACTGCTGCGGCAGCTTCGGGAGGAGGGAGTCGCCCAAGTGGTGCGGCGGGTGCGATCGGATCGGGGAGCGGCGCGAATTGGGAAAGACTGGCAAAAGTTTATCGTTCAAACGTATAAGGATGGCAATCGGGGGAGTCGATCGATCAGTCCGGCTCAAGTGGCAGTGCGGGTAAAAGTGCGGGCCCAGGAATTAGGCCTCGAAGACTACCCTAGCCACATGACGGTATACCGCCTCTTAAAGCCTCTGACGGCGCAGGGACAGCGACCGAAGCGATCGTTGGGTTGGCGCGAAGACTGTCTAGTTCTCAAGACTGCTGAGGGGTTAGAAATTCCGATTGAGTGGTCAAATCAAGTGTGGCAGGCGGATCACACGCGCGCCGATGTGCTGGTGGTGGATCAGTTTGGGCAATTGTTAGGGCGACCGTGGCTAACGATCGTGATTGACACCTACTCACGGTGCGTTATGGGATTTCATCTCGGCTTCGATGCGCCGAGTGCGTGGGTGGTGTGTTTAGCGTTGCGTCACGCCATATTGCCGAAGCAATACAGTTCTGCATACGAATTGCAGGGGAACTGGGGGACATATGGATTGCCGCAGTATTTATATACAGATAAGGGCAA
Organism: Trichocoleus desertorum NBK24; assembly: GCF_030409055.1. Classification (GTDB taxonomy): domain Bacteria; phylum Cyanobacteriota; class Cyanobacteriia; order FACHB-46; family FACHB-46; genus Trichocoleus; species Trichocoleus desertorum_B. The sequence continues at coordinate 5,454,057 of NZ_CP116619.1, forward strand.
AGATTTTCGATCGCAGCACTTGCAGCAAGTGGCAAGCGAATTAAAGATCGTGCCGTGTCTGCGGCGCAAACCCTCAGATGGGGGCATTGTGGAGCGACCGTTTGGCACCTTCAACACGCAGTTTTTCTCAACCCTTCCGGGCTATGTCAGCGGTAATGTGGAGACGCGATCGCCCGTTGCGGAGACGGAAGCCTGTCTAACGCTCATGCAACTAGAGCAATTGTTAGTGAGATACCTTGTGGATCACTATAACCAGGCGATCGATGCCCGGATGGGCGACCAAAGCCGCATCGGGCGATGGGAAGCAGGACGGATTGCCCAACTGCCGCTGCTGGGCGAGCGTGAGTTGGATCTGTGTTTGATGCGACGGGACCAGCGCCGGGTGTATCGAAGTGGCTATCTTCAGTTTGCCAGCCTCACTTACCAGGGTGAGCATTTAGCGGCTTATGAAGGAGAGACTGTGATTTTGCGCTACAACCCGCGCGACATCACCACGGTTTATGTTTACCTACTCCAGGACAACCAGGAAGTGTTTCTCACCCGTGCCCATGCAATGGGATGGGAAACTGAGACCTTGTCGTATCGGGAAGCGCAAGCTCTGAGTGAACGGCGGCGGGCAGCAGGCAAAGCGATTAGCAATGGCGCGATGCTAGAGGAAGTGCGCGATCGCGGTCAGCGCATCAAGAAACTCCAAAAGCAGCAAAAGCAGCAAAAACAAAATGAGAATACCCCTGCGAAACCCGATGTTGCGAAGAGGGATGCACGCATTGATGCACCGGATCCCCTGATCAATTCGCCTGCGACAGAACCTGCTGCGTCAGAGCCAGAGCCGATCAAGCCCAAAAAGCCCGTGCCCTATGTGCGGGTTTATGACTATGAAGACCTGAAACGGGAGGCAGGCTTACTGTGAGCGATCGCGAGATTGAAATCATTGTTCTTCCTCCCCGTCAGGTCGATGCTGCAACGCAACAGCAAATCGAACGCCTGCAACGCCACTGCATCGTGGAACTCGAATCGGTGCAACAGTTTCATGCCTGGTTAGACGACAAGCGGCAGTGTCGGCAGGCTTGCCGGGTGATTGGCGATTCTCGAACGGGAAAAACGATTGCTTGTGATGCGTATCGGCTGAGATACGCATCACAAACCGCCAGTGGGGATGCCCCAACGGTACCTGTGATTTATTGGCACGCAACGACCGAAACCGGGCAGCGAGAACTGTTTGTGGGGCTACTGGAGCATTTGAAATACCGCATCACTAACGGCACAATTTCGGACCTACGCGATCGCGTCTATCGCCTGCTGCGGGCATGTCAGGTCGAAATGATCATCCTGGATGAAGCGCATCGGTTTCGCCCCAAAACTTTCTCAGAAATTCGGGACATTTTCGACCTGTTAGGGATTGCTGTCGTGTTGGTGGGAACGGATCGCCTCGATGCCGTTGTGCGCCGCGACGAACAGGTGCATAACCGCTTTATGGCGTGTCATCGCTTTCATCGGTTTGATAGTCGAGCCTTAGAGGATACGACAGCGATTTGGGAGGAATATGTGTTGCGATTGCCGCAGCCCTCCAACCTTACCAGTGTCGCGATGCAGAAAATCCTGGCCGCGACCACGCGGGGCTACCTGGGCACACTCGATGAGATTCTGCGGAACGCTGCCCGTCGCGCTTTGCAGAGTGGGCAATCGCGGATCGAGGGATCGTTGTTGAGTCAGGTCGCGCTGGAGTACAAGTGATGTGATGGTCTCAGATAGCTGGGTATTTCGCATCGTTCCCGGACCGGGTGAGAGCTTCGGGCATTTTCTAGGTCGGTTTCGTCGCGCCAACGAGTTGAGCCACAAAGCGATCGCCGACCATTTAGGGGTGCGGGTGGAGTGGGTGAGCGCGTGGGAATCTCCTTCACGCCGACGGAACCCCACGGATTTACAACTGCTGGCCTTATCGAGGTTAGTAGAGATTGATTGCAAGCGGTTGAAGAAGATGCTGCCACCGAGTCGTTTGCACCTACAAACTCGCTTGTGTGCGGCTTGTTATGCAGAGACACCCATACACCAAGTTGGCTGGCAACGCTTGGGAGTTGAGCGATGCGATCGCCATCACCTGCGCTTGTTGTCCGCCTGTCCTATCTGTCAGACAGGTTTTCGGACCCCTGCCTTGTGGGATGACGAATGCTGCGAGCGTTGTGGGTTGCCCTTGAGCCAAATGCACTCCTATCAGGAACCAGAGGGGGCGCGATCATCCCAGCTTCGACCCTAAGAGGAAGCTGGGATGATCGCGACTCGCTAACAGCAGTTTGATCGCCCAGGTAATGTCTCTGCCACTGGTCGGTTCATGGTTTTGTTGAAAGAGCTGTTTGAGTTGTTTGAGGAGAACCTCTTGCTCCAAGACTTCCGATGAATAGGTCCACTGAGCGGGTGTGAGTCTGCGAGTGATGAGGGCGCGATCGTGTTGAATTTTATCGGTATTGAGTGAGAGACAGGTAGCAAAGAACGCAGGCTGAAGTGCCTGAATTTGTTGTTCTAACTCGGATAACTGCACCCGCAGCTCAATCATCCGATCGATCACCTCGGATGGAGTGCTCAATGTGGGAGTCGGGTCAATGGAGGTATGAGCTGAACTGGGTAAATCTAACCGCATTCCTGATCTCGCATGAAAAATATTCTGAGTCACTCTAAGCGGAGATTGGCCCTGTCAGCGATAAAAATCATGAAGTCATTTTTCGCTGTTGGGACAAATCTTCGAAACTTGACATATTTCTGTTGCATTTGTTTGATCATTATCTCTATCCTTATCCAGTTAATATCTTATTTATTTCTAGCGATCGCCAACTAAGAATGGTTTTAGCTGATAAGGTGATCGGGCAAGTGGAATTATCCATATTGCTATCTTTCAACGACACGGTGCTTGAGAAAGTGCTGGCTGCTGAGATGAGGTAAGTTTGAGATGGCAGAGAAGAGGGTCTATGAGCGAACTGCACTATGTGTATATAGCCCGTTGTGCCAACGGTTCCCTTTACACAGGCTATAGCAAGAATGTAGAGCAGCGAATTGCGGCTCATAATGCTGGCAAGGGGGGACGCTACACCAGAGCCAACCGCCCCGTAGAACTGCTCGTCTGTTGGCCCTTCCGGAGTAAAACAGAGGCATTGAAGACGGAATATGCAATTAAACAGCTGCCCCGCCAAACAAAGCTCGCTTTAGCAGCAGGTAGGTATGCTCCTGAGTGGTTAGATGCTTTCCTGAGATAAGCGAGGGTATCAGAGCGATCGCGCCCAAAACAAAACACAATGTCTTTCAGAATAGAAGCTTCAAAATCCATGACAGGGAGAAGCTCTTTGGTCTGTAACTAGGATATCTTTTTGGGCAGAGTTCATTTGCAAAGTTCAAGCCTGGTAAGTCTTCTGGGTATCTCAATTGCGATCGCTACTGATACCATAGAGATAGAGTTGTCTCAAATGTTGATGTTGGATAATGGCAGGAAATGCTTGACCAGGTGGAAGAAGATAGGCGATCGAACTTGCTATCTGCTAACTTATCTTATCGTAACCATTTGATATTTGATATTTGACCATTATCTTATTTTATTTGAATCGCTTATATGAAATTGCGGCTTGATTCTTGGAAAGCCTTACACAGCAATATATTCACGTGTCAAGCTTAAATAAGCTAAGAAACATACATCAAAATTCCTCATAATTTGAATTCCTTATCATTCACATCCCTATGAAATAAAAGAATTCACATATGTCTGATTTTTAATAGCTAGGTGGAAAAAGGATGAAATAAAGCAGAAGGCTGGAAGTATTGCTGTATAAGCGTTTCAGGATTTATAAGTAGATAGTGGTGCTCCAGCGATCGCTAGCCCACACAATACCCACACAATAAAAATGGCTTATTGAATAAGATAAAGATAAGATATTTTAATAGATAATTTATTCTTATTAATGCAGGGGGTCCAACGGGGACAATAAAAGTATTATC